>CALJUI010000226.1 GCA_937975735.1 uncultured Rubrivivax sp. | reverse complement strand
GCGCAGCAGCGCATGTTCTTCGGCGTCGCCACCGGCGGCACCGGCGGCACCTACTACCCGCTGGGCGGCATGCTGGCGCAGCTGATCTCGAACAAGGCCGTCGTCGACGGCAAGAAGATCAGCGCCACGGCCGAGGCCGGCGGCGCGTCGGTCGCCAACGTCAAGCTGCTCGGCAACAAGGACATCGAGTCGGCCTTCGTCGCCGCCGACATCCTGGACGCCGCCTACAACGGCAAGGGCCAGTTCAACGGCGCGGCGATCAAGAACGTGCGCGCGCTCGGCGCGCTCTACCCCGAGACGGTGCAGCTGATCACGCGCGCCGACTCCGGCATCAACAGCGTCAAGGACCTGAAGGGCAAGACGATTTCCTCGGGCTCGCCGGGCTCGGGCCAGTACCAGCTGCTGACCGACCTGCTGCAGGTCCACGGCATGACGCGCAACGACGTGAAGGAGGACCTGTCCTCGTTCACGCAGGCCGTCGACAAGATCAAGGACGGCAACCTGCACGCGACGCTGATCACCGCCGGCGTGCCGACCGCGGCGATCACCGACTTCGCGCAGAGCCATGCGCTGAAGGTGATCCCGCTGGCCGGCCCGGAGATCGCGGCGCTGCAGAAGCAGCAGCCCTACTACGCCAACGTCAAATTGCCGGCCAACAGCTACAAGGGCCAGACCGAGGCGGTCGACACGCTGGCCGTGATGGCCGTCTGGGCCACCCACGACGCGGTCCCCGACAACGTCGCCTACGAGGTCACGAAGGCGCTGTTCGAGAACGTCGCGATCATGGGCCAGGTGCACGTGCAGGGCAAGAACATCAGCCTGAACACGGCGCTGGCCGTCGGCACCGCGCCGATCCACCCCGGTGCACTGAAGTACTTCAAGGAAAAGGGCATCGTCAAGTGAGGTCCCGGCAGCGCGCCGCCGCTCTGGCCGGCGCGCTGCTGCTGGCCTCGGCCGCCGCTCCGGCCTGCGAACTGGTGCTGTCCGAACACCGCAGCGGGCGCGAACTCGCGCGTCTGCCGCTGGATGCGGCGCAGCCGGCCGTGCGCGTGGTCTTCACGCACTCGGTGCTGGGCACGCCGGTCGAGGACCTCTACCGATGGCGGCACGACGGCCGCGGCTGGCGCGCCCACCTGGTGCAGGAGCGATACGAAGGCGAAGGCTACGGCCTGCCGAACGCCGCCGGCCCCGGCGAGACCCTGCAGCGCGACGGCGCCGGCTGGCGGCTGACCCTGGACCGCGTCGTGCACCCGCTGGTGCTGCCGCCGGTGCCGGGCATGCGCGTGGCCACCGGCGACCGCGTGCCTCTGGCCTTGCGCGACCTGAGCCACCGATCCATCGAACTGAGGGCCGCCGGCTGCCCCACCCCCTGACAGGACCCCCATGAGCGCGCAGCAGCAGGAAATCGACCGCCTGATCGAGCAGTTCGACCCCGAGGCGAGCTTCCGTCGCCTGGCGGGGGTGGCCGCGGGCATCGTCAGCGTGCTCGCGGTCGGCCTGTCGGCCTGGCACTACTACACCGCCGGCTTCGGTCTGCACAACGAGATCGCCCACCGCGCGATCCACCTGACCGTCGTGCTCGGCCTGTGCTTCCTGGTGTTCCCGCGCCAGAAGCGCCTGGGCGGGCCCTGGGAGTGGATCGTCTCGATCGGCCTGGCGGTGTTCTACCTGCTGATGGGCTGGCAGCTGGTGCAGGGCTTCTCCGAGCCCGTGCCGAGCGGCGCGACCGCCGCCTTCGCGGTCGTGCTGCTGGCGATCGCCGGCCTGTCGCTGCCCTTCAAGGCCTACGACGGCAGCCACACGCGGATCCCGCTGCGCGACTGGGTCTTCGCGCTGCTGGCCGCCGGCTTCTCGCTGTACCTGCTGGTCTTCTTCGACCAGATCTTCCTGCAGCGCCCCGGCGAGCACACGCCGATCGACCTGATGGTCGGCGTGATCGCGATCGCGATGGTGATCGAGGCCACGCGCCGCACGATGGGCATCTTCCTGCCATTGCTCGCCATCGCGACGGTGTTGTATGGCATCTTCGGCCCCTACCTGCCCGGCGGCCTGGGCCACCGCGGCTACAGCGTCGCGCGCGTCGTCGCCCACCTCTACAAGGGCACCGAGGGCATCTACGGCATCCCGGTCGGCGTCGTCGCGACCTTCGTCTTCCACTTCGTGCTGTTCGGCATCATGGCGCAGCTGACCGGCCTGGGGCAGCTCTTCGTGAACCTGGCGACGATCGCCGCCGGTCGCTTCGCCGGCGGGCCGGCCAAGGTCAGCGTGGTGTCGTCGGGACTGTTCGGCATGATCTCGGGCTCGCCGATCGCCAACACCGTGACGACCGGCGTGATGACGATCCCGCTGATGAAGAAGGTCGGCTTCTCGCCGCGCTTCGCCGGCGGCGTCGAGGCCTCGGCCTCGTGCGGCGGCCAGGTCACGCCGCCGATCATGGGCGCCGCCGCCTTCATCATGGCCGAGACGCTGGGCATCCCCTACAACCAGCTGATCCTGGTGGCCATCATCCCGGCCGCGCTGCACTATTTCGCGATCCTGTTCATGGTCCACCTCGAGGCCCGGCGGCTGAAGCTCTCCGGCATGGACCCGGCCGAGATCCCGTCGCTGAAGCTGGTGCTGAAGAGCTCGTGGCACCTGTTCATCCCGCTCGTCGTGATGGTGACGCTGCTGCTGATGCAGTACACGCCTTTCCTGGCGGCGTTCTGGGGCATCACGCTGACGGTGCTCGTGTCGTGGGTCCCGAAGCTGCTGGGCAACTACGGCCGGCACATGACCGGGCTGACGATCGGCCCGCGCGCGCTGGTGCAGGGCTTCGAGATGGGCGCGAAATCGGCGCTGGGCATCGGCGCGGCCTGCGCCTGCGTCGGCTTCGTGCTCGGCATCACCACGCTGACCGGCATGGGCTTCAAGTTCTCGGCCTGGGTGCTGGACCTGTCGGGCCTGGCCGCGCAGTTCGTGACCTCGTTCGACGTCTACGGCTGGTTCGAGCTGAACCAGGTGACGATCCTGTTCGGCCTGTTCTTCACCGCCGCGGCCTGCATCATCATGGGCTCGGGCGTGCCGACGACGCCGACCTACATCATCCTGGCCGCGATCGTGGCGCCGGCGCTGGCGCAGCTGGGCGTGCCGCAGCTGGCGACGCACTTCTTCGTCTTCTACTTCGGCGTGCTCGCTGACGTGACGCCGCCGGTGGCGCTGGCCGCCTTCGCCGCCGCCGGTATCGCGCGCAGCGAGCCGATGCGCACCGGCATGACGGCCTTCCGGCTGTCGATGGGCAAGGCGCTGGTGCCCTTCGCCTTCGTCTACACGCCGGCGCTGCTGCTGGTCGACTTCACCTGGAGCGCCTTCCTGATCGCCACAGTCTCGGCGATCGTCGCGGTGATGGGCCTGGGCGCGGCCTACACCGGCCAGTTCGGCCGGCGCATCGGGCGTCCGGCCTTCGTGCTGCTGAACGTGCTGTCGCTGTCGCTGGTGTTCGCCAACCCGACCGTCAGCGCGGTCGCGGTACCGGCGGTGCTGGCGATCCTGTGGTGGCACGCCCGGGGCGGCGCCCTGCGCGCTCAGAGCCCCGCGTAGTCGATGAAGCCCTTGTTGATCTCCAGCACCTTGCGCGTCAGCCGGTAGACGCCGCCGCCTTCGCGCGTCTTGCTCGCGTCGGTGTTGCCTTCGATCGTCGTGATGAAGCCACCGCTGATCGACTCGACCAGGCCGGTGTGTCCCGCGCCGCGGCCGAAGTCCATGATGAAGACCATGCCCGGCCGCACCAGCGACGGGTCGGCGGTGGCCTCGGCCTTCGGCAGCCGGCGCGCGCCGGCGGCGGGCGCCCGGTTCCAGTGGTTCAGGCAGCCGGCGGTGCGCACCGCCGGGTTGGCGCGGCCGAGGATCAACGCCGCCTCGTCGAAGCACCAGTAGACGAAGGCCGCGCACCACGGCAGGCCGGCCGACACGCCGGCGCGCTTCAGGTAGGCGCTGACCTCCGGGCCCTTGTTCGAGTTGCGCGGCACCTCGCGCACCTTGGCCGCCTCCTCGCCGGCGGCGATGCGCAGCACGCGCGACAGCAGCGGGTCGTCGGTGCCTTCGACGACGGCCACCTTCGGGGCGCCGAACAGCGCACCCCAGGTGATCGACCCGACCTCGCCGTCGATCTTCAGCGGCCGACCCTGCAGGTCGACGTGCCGGGCCTGGAACAGCATCACCGCACGCTTGGTGGTGCTGCCGAAATTCGGGTTGTCGGGGTCCAGCCGCAGATCCGAGCGGGCCAGGGTCAGCGCGCGGTTCAGCGCGGTCTTGACCGCCTTGACGATGCGCGCATCGCGCTCGCCGATCTTGATCAGTCGTCCGGGGTATCGCATGCCATGCCTCCTGTGGCCGGCAGCGTAGACCGCGACGCGCCGATGGCAAGCGTCAGACTAGGGGTTCAGCGACGCAACAGGCCGCGCAAGGCGTCGAGCGTGTCGGCCTCGTGCAGCGGCTTGTCCGGCCGCAGCCGCAGCATCCGCGGGAAGCGCACCGCGATGCCGCTCTTGTGCCGCGGGCTGGCCTGAACGCCCTCGAAGGCGAGTTCGAAGACCAGGCTCGGGCGCACGCTGCGCACCGGCCCGAACCTCTCCAGCGTGCTCGCTCGGATGACCCGGTCGACGGCGGCGAACTCGTCGTCGGTCAGCCCCGAGTAGGCCTTCGCGAAGGGCACGAGTTGCAAGGCGTCGTCGCGCGCCGGTTCGCGCCGACCGATCGCCTCGACCACCGCCT
>CALJUI010000225.1 GCA_937975735.1 uncultured Rubrivivax sp. | reverse complement strand
ATGCCGGTGGCCAGCATGTCGATGCGGTTGCGGATCGGCGGCACCCAGATGTTGGCCAGCCCCGGCACGCGCACCACGCGGTCGAGCTCGTCGATCAGCGCCTCCGGCGTCAGCCCCGGCCGCCACTGCTCGCGTGGCTTGAAGCGGATCGTCGTCTCGAACATCTCGAGCGGCGCCGGGTCGGTGGCGGTCTCGGCGCGGCCGGCCTTGCCGTAGACGCTGAGCACCTCGGGCACGGTCTTGATCAGCCGGTCGGTCTGCTGCAGCAGCTCGCCGGCCTTCGCCGCCGACAGCCCCGGCAGCGCGGTCGGCATGTACAGCAGATCGCCTTCGTCGAGCGGCGGCATGAACTCGGTGCCGATGTGCTGCAGCGGCCACAGGCTGGCCACCAGCAGCACGCAGGCGCCGGCCAGCGTCGCCTTCGGCCAGCGCAGCACCGCGTCCAGCAGCGGCCGGTAGGCCGCGATCAATGCCCGGTTCAGCGGGTTGCGGCGCTCGTCCGGGATGCGGCCGCGCACCAGGTAGCCCATCAGCACCGGGATCAGGGTCACCGACAGGCCCGCCGCGGCCGCCATCGCATAGGTCTTCGTGTAGGCCAGCGGCGCGAACAGCCGCCCCTCCTGGGCCTCCAGCGTGAACACTGGGATGAAGCTCAGCGTGATGATCAGCAGCGAGAAGAACAGCGCCGGGCCGACCTCGACCGCGGCGTCGCCGACGACGCGCCAGCGTGCCGGCCCGGCCAGCACCTCGCCGGGGTGCGCATGGCCCCAGGCCTCGAGCCGCTTGTGCGCGTTCTCGATCATCACCACCGCCGCGTCGACCATCGCGCCGATCGCGATCGCGATGCCGCCCAGCGACATGATGTTGGCGTTGATGCCCTGATGCTGCATCACGATGAAGGCCGCCAGGATGCCCAGCGGCAGCGACACGATCGCCACCAGCGCCGAACGCAGGTGCCACAGGAACACCAGGCAGACGAGGGCGACGACGGCGAACTCCTCGAGCAGCTTCCAGCCGAGGTTCTTCACCGCGCGCTCGATCAGGTCGGCGCGGTCGTAGACCGGCACGATCTCGACGCCGGCCGGCAGGCCGGCCTGCAGTTCCGCGAGCTTGGCCTTGACCGCGCCGATGGTCTGCAGCGCGTTCTTGCCCGAGCGCATCACGACGATGCCGCCAGCGGCCTCGCCCTCGCCGTCGAGCTCGCCGATGCCGCGGCGCATCTCGGGGCCGACTTGCAGCCGCGCGACGTCGCCCAGCCTCACCGACACGCCGGCCGCGGTGGTCACCAGCGGCACCGCGCGGAAGTCGTCGAGCGTCTTCAGGTAGCCCGACGCGCGCACCATGTACTCGGCCTCGCCGAGCTCCATCACCGCGCCGCCGGCCTCCTGGTTGGCGCGCTGCAATGCCTCGACCACGCGCGTGTGCGGGATGCCGTAGGCGGCCAGCCGGTCCGGGTCGAGCACGATCTGGTACTGGCGCACCATGCCGCCGACGCTGGCGACCTCGGCGACGTCGGGCACGGTCTTCAGCTCGAAGCGCAGGAACCAGTCCTGCAGCGCGCGCAGCTGGCCTGCGTCCGTCGAGCCGCTGCGGTCGACCAGCGCGTACTGGTAGATCCAGCCGACGCCGGTGGCGTCCGGGCCGATCGACGACTTCGCGTTCGCCGGCAGCCGCGACTGCACCTGGTTCAGGTACTCGAGCACGCGCGAGCGCGCCCAGTACAGGTCGGTGCCGTCGTCGAACAGCACGTAGACGAAGCTGTCGCCGAAGAAGGAGTAGCCGCGCACCGTCTTCGCGCCCGGCACCGACAGCATCGTCGTTGTCAGCGGGTAGGTGACCTGGTTCTCGACGATGCGCGGCGCCTGCCCCGGCCAACTGGTGCGGATGATGACCTGCACATCGGACAGGTCGGGCAGCGCGTCGAGCGGCGTGCGCAGCACCGACACCACGCCCCAGGCGGTGACCAGCACGGTGGCCAACAGCACCAGGAAGCGGTTGGCCATCGACCAGCGGATCAGGCGCTCGATCATTTGGCGGCTCCTGCGCCGGCCGGCCTGATCGCCGTGATCTGCGGCACGTCGCCGTCCTGCATGCGGAACTCGATCGCGATGCGCTCACCCGCCTTCGGCTTCGGGCCCTGCGGCGGCAACTTGAAGTCCATCGTCATCTCCGGCCACTTCAGGCTCGGCACCGGCGGGTGGGTCAGGGTCACGGTGTCGCCGGCGAGCGCCTCGACGGTGGCGTCGGTGCGGTGGATCGCCTCGGTCGGCGCGCTGCGGGTCTCGACGCCCTTCAGGCTGGCCTCGGAGTCGATCAGGAACTGCGACGAGACGACGACCCGCTGGCCGGCGCGCAGCCCGGACAGCACCTCGGTGCGGCCTTCGGCCTCGAGGCCGGTGCGCACGTCGACGGGGCGGAAGGCGCCGTCGTCCTCGGCGACCATGACGACGCTGCGCTGGCCGGTGTGGATGACCGCCTCGGTGGGCACGAGCAGCGCGTTGCCGCTGCGCATGTCGTCGAACTGCATCTGCACGAACATGCCCGGCACCAGCCGGCCGCCACGGTTGGCGATCTCGAGCCGCGCCTTCAACGTGCGCGTGCCGGGATCGACCTCGGGCAGCAGCGCCTGCACGCGGCCGTCGAAGGTCTGGCCGGGCAGTGCGGGGCTGGTCGCGCGCACGCGCGTGCCCGGCCGCAGCAGCGCGGCCTGGCTCTCGGGCACCTCGGCCTGGGCCCAGACGGTGGCGGTGCCGTTGATGCGCAGCAGCGTCATGCCGGCCATCACCGTCATGCCGTCGCGCACCATCAGCTCGCTGACCACGCCGCCGATGGGCGCGGCGAGCGTGATGCGCGCCTGCACCGCGCCGCTGGCCTCGACCCGCGCGATCTGCGCCTCGTCCATGCCGACCTGCCGCATGCGCGAGCGCGCCGCGTCGACCAGCGGCGCGAGGTCGGCCCCGGTCATGCGGCGCAGCGCCAGGAACTCCTCCTGCGCGGCCACCCAGGCCGGCACGTAGAGGTCGACCAGCGGCTGCCCGGCGGCCACGCGGTCGAGCGCCGCACGCACGTGCAGCCGTTCGACGAAGCCAGTGGCGCGCGCCTGCAGCAGCACCTGGTCGCGCTCGTTCCAGACGATGCTGCCCACCGCCTGCACCTGCGGCGCGAGCCGGCCTTCGACGACCTCGGCGGTGCGCAGGCCGAGGTTCTGCCTGATGCGCGGGCTGACCGTCACGCTGCTGGCATCGGCCCCGCCGCCGCCGGCGTAGACCGGCACCAGCATCATGTCCATGAACGGCGACTTGGCCGGCGCGTCGAACTTCTTCCCCGGCACCATCGGGTCGTGGTAGTACAGCACCGGGCGGCCGGTGACGGGGTCGGTGTCGCCGGCCTTCAGGCCGTCGCGGATGTGCCGGCGTGTCGCCGCCTCGCCCTGCGGGATGCTCCATTGATCGGGGTCGGTCGGCGCTGCGGCCTCGGTCGGCATCGCCATCGACGGACCGGTGTGCTGCAGGCCCAGCCGATAGCCGCCGAAGCCGATGCCGGCCGCCGCGGCGATGGCAAGCAGGCCGCCGATGAGATGGGGGGTCTTCATGGTGCGGTCCTCTCGTCGCGGGGAAGCAGGTAGTGCAGGTCGGCCCAGACGCGGGCGATCTGGGCCTCGATCGCGAGCCGATCGAGCCGGGTGTCGATCTGGTTGCTGCGCGCGGCCAGCACCGCGGCCAGGCTGCCGCCGCCGGCGCGGTAGGCGGCCAGGGCCGCGTCGCTGCGCTGCGCCGCCAGCGGCAGCAGACGTTCGTCGAAGCGCCGCAGCCGGTGGTCGTGGCTGTCCCAGGCCTCGAGCGCGGCGCGCACCTCGGCCAGCGCGGCGCGGTGGCGATCCTCGCGCAGCGCGTCGGCGCGCTCGCGCATCGCCTGGCGGGCGGCGACTTCGCGGTCCTGCCGCTCGGCGCGGTCCCATTGCAATGGCACCGACAGGTTCAGCGACACCATGTTCGAGTAGCTCGGGCCGCGCTGGCTGAACATCAGCTCGACGCTCCAGTCGGCGCGCCGGTTGGCGTCGGCGAGCGCGTGCTCGGCGTCGGCCAGGCCGCGGAGTCTATCCGCGGCCTCGACCTGCGGGTGCCGCTGCAATGCGGCGTCGAGGTCTGCCGCGGTCCAGGGCGGTCGGATCAGTGCGGGGCGCGGCGCCGGCGCGCGGGCGGCGGCCTCGCCGATCCAGCGCGCCAGCCGGGCCTGCGCGATGTCGGCGTCGCGCTGCGCCTGGTCGAGGTGGTCGTGCAGGCGCTCGATCGCCGCGCGGCTGGCGAACAGGTCGGCCTGCGCGCCGCCGCCGCTGCGGTAGACGGCCTCGGCGGCGTCGGCCTGGTGCCGGGCCTCGTCGACCAGCGCGCGCAGCAGGTCGCGGCGTTCGAGCTGCAGCGAGCGGTCGAGCCAGGCCCAGGCCGCCTCGCGCTGCAGTGCGGCGCGCTCGACCTGCTCGTCGGCGGCGGCGATGTCGGCCTCGCGCACCATGCGCTCGCGGCGGGCGATCAACTTGTCGTCGCGGGTCAGCGTCTGCATCAGGCCGACCGAGCGCATCGTCATGAAGTCCCGCGTGATCGAGCCCGCCTGCGGGCCGTCGACCGGCACATTGGTGAGCGCCAGCGTCAGCCGCGGGTCCGGGCGCTGGCCGGCGGCGACGGCCATCTCGGTCGCCGAGCGGGCCTGCGCGCGGCGCGCGGCGAGCTGGGCCGACTGCTGCGCGGCGAGGGCCACCGCGTCGTCGAGCGCGAGCGGCGGGGGGGTCTGGGCGGTGGCCGGCAGCGTCAGCGCGGCCAGCAGGGCAGGTAGCAAGAGCCTGAACGGCATGGGATCTCCCGAAGTCCACACGATGGCGGCCCCCGACGGGGACCGGCCGGCGGTGATCAGGAGATCAGGTTCTCAGGCAGCAGTGCAGCAGGCTGTGCGGTGGCGGTGGAGACCGTTCGCGCTGGCGTTGATGGCCGAGCCAGGTCGCGACGCGCAGCGCCGCCGGCTCGACGACGGCGACCGGATACAGCGCCACCGGCAGCGATGGCGCGGCACCGATCCCGGCGCCGAGGTCGACGCCCTGCTGCGCACTGCCGAACTGGCAGTGCTGCTGGCACAGCGCGCCCTGCTTGTCGTCCCAGACCATCGCGGTCGCCGGCTCGGCCGGCGTGCTGATGCGCTCGCAGACGAAGGCCGCGATGGCCAGCTGGGCATGCAGCAGCGCCAGCAGGACCAGGCCCGACAGGCAGCGGCGGAGCAGGCGCGAACGCGGCATGGGCGCGAGCCTACCCGATTTCAGCGCGGCACGGCGAGCAGCTGCGCCGCGACCGCGACCGCGATCACGCCCGGCTCCTTGCCGTCGATGCCGTCGAGGCCGATCGGGCAGTGCATCCGCGCCAGCAGCGCAGGGTCGATGCCGCGGTCCTCGAAACGGTGCACGAAGCGCGCGCGCTTGGTCTTCGAGCCGATCAGACCGAGGTAGCCGAAGTCGCCGCGATGCAGGATCGCTTCGGTGATGCGCAGGTCCAGGTCGTGGCTGTGCGTCAGCACGAGGTAGAAGGTGCCGGCCGGTGCCGCCGCGACCTCGGCCTCGACCGGGTCGACGCACAGGCGCTCGACGTTGGCCGGCAGCGGCGTGTCGGGGAACTGGTCTTCGCGCTCGTCGATCCACTGCACCGCGCAAGGCACCGCGGCGAGCACGTCGATCAACGCGCGGCCGACATGGCCGGCGCCGTAGAGCTGCAGCGTGAAGCGCGGCGCGGCCTCGGGCCAGCGCGCCAGCTGCGCGGCGTCCAGCGGCGCATAGCGCAGCACCAGCGTGCCGCCGCAGCACTGGCCCAGCGACGGGCCGAGCGCGATCGGCTGCTCCAGCACCGCCGGGTCGCCGAGCCGGCGGCGCGCCGTGTCGATCGCCTGCCACTCGAGGTGGCCGCCGCCGATCGTGCCGTGCACCGCATCGGCGGCCACCAGCATGCGCGTGCCGTCGCCGCGCGGCACCGAGCCGCGTGCGCCGGTGACCTCGACGACCACCGCCGGCCGCGCGGCGGCCAGCCAGGCTGCGGCCAGCGGCTTCAGCCGCATCGCACCGCGTCGATCGCGCGCAGCACCGCCTCGGGCGTGGCCGGCGCGGTCAGCGGCGGATCGATCCGGTGACCGCCGACCGCCGAGACCGCGTCGCGGATCGCCAGCAGCACCGAGAACGGCAGCAGCAGCGGCGGCTCGCCGACCGCCTTGCTGCGGTGGATGCTGTCGGCGACGTTGCCGTTGTGAAACAGCTCGACACGCAGGTCCGGCGGGCAGTCGTTCGCGGTCGGGATCTTGTAGGTGCTGGGCGCGTGCGTCATCAGGCGGCCGGTCTTCGGATGCCAGACCAATTCCTCCATCGTCAGCCAGCCCATGCCCTGGATGAAGGCGCCCTCGATCTGGCCGATGTCGATCGCCGGGTTCAGCGAGCGGCCGACGTCGTGCACGATGTCGGCGCGCAGCAGCCGGTGCTCGCCGGTCAGCGTGTCGACCACCACCTCCGACACCGCGGCGCCGTAGGCGAAATAGAAGAAGGGCTTGCCCTTCAGCGTCTCGCGGTTCCAGTGCAGCCCGGGCGTGGCGTAAAAGCCGTCGCTCCACAGCGGCACGCGCGCGGCGTAGGCGTCGCGCACCAACGCGTCGAACGGCAGCCGGCTTGCGCCGACCCGGACCTCGCCGCCTTCGAACACCACCGCGTCGGCGCCCACGCCTTCGCGCGCGGCGGCGAAGGTCGCGAGCCGGTCGCGGATGCGGCGCGCCGCGTCCTGCGCCGCCTTGCCGTTCAGGTCGGCGCCGGTCGACGCCGCGGTGGCCGAAGTGTTGGCGACCTTGCTCGTGTCGGTGGCGCTGCAGCGCACGCGCGCGAGCGGCAGGCCGAGTTCGTGCGCGACGACCTGCGCGACCTTGGTGTTCAGGCCCTGGCCCATCTCGGTGCCGCCGTGGTTCACGAGCACGCTGCCGTCGGTGTAGACGTGCACCAGTGCGCCGGCCTGGTTGTAGTGCGCGACGTTGAACGAGATGCCGAACTTGACCGGCGTCAGCGCGATGCCGCGCTTGAGCAGCGGGCTGGCTTCGTTGAAGCGCGCGATCGCCTCGCGACGCGCGGCGTAGTCCGAGGTCTGGGCCAGCCGGTCGACGATCGGCGCGATCACGTTGTCGTCGATGGTCTGCTCGTACGGCGTGACGCAGCGCTCGCCGACGCCGTAGAAGTTCGCGCGCCGCACCTGCAGCGGGTCGAGGCCGAGCCGGCGCGCGATGCCGTCGAGGATGAACTCGGTGACGACCGCCCCCTGCGGCCCGCCGAAGCCGCGGAAGGCGGTGTTGCTCTGCGTGTTCGTGCGCGCGCAGAAGCCGTGCATCGCGACGTGCGGCAGCCAGTAGGCGTTGTCGACATGGCACAACGCGCGCGTCATCACCGGCGGCGACAGGTCGGCCGAGAAGCCGGCGTTGGCGATCATCGTCAGCTCCAGGCCCAGCACGCGGCCCTGGTCGTCGAAGCCGACGTCCCAGTCGTAGTCGAATCCGTGGCGGCGGCCGGTGATCAGGAAGTCGTCGTCGCGGTCGGGCCGCAGCTTGACCGGTCGCCCGAGCCGGCGCGCGGCGACCGCCGCGACGCAGGCGAACAGCGCCGACTGTGACTCCTTGCCGCCGAAGCCGCCGCCCATCCGGCGGCACTCGACCAGCACCTGGTTCGACGACAGGCCGAGCACGCGCGCGACGAGGTGCTGCATCTCGCTCGGGTGCTGGGTCGAGCAGTGCACGCGCAGGCCCCGATCCTCCAGCGGCACCGCGTAGGAGATCTGGCCTTCCAGGTAGAACTGCTCCTGGCCGCCGACCGCCAGCCGGCCCTGCAGCCGGTACGGCGCGGCGGCCAGTGCGGCCGCGGCATCGCCGCGGGCGAGGTGCATCGGTGGCACGACATACGACTGCGCCGCGTGCGCGTCGCGCGCGGTCAGCAGCGCCGGCAGCGGCTCGGCGTCGATGACGTCCCTGGCCAGCGCGGCGGCGCGTCGCGCCAGCTCGCGCGTCGTCGCGATCACCGCGAACACCGGCTGGCCCAGGTAGTGCAGCGTCCCGTCGGCCAGGATCGGGTCGTCGGCGACGATCGGCCCGCAGTCGTTCGGGCCCGGCAGATCGGCGGCGAGCAGCACGTCGATCACGCCGGGGCAATCACGCAGCCGCGCGACGTCGACGCCGCGCAGCCGGCCGTGCGCCAGCGGCGACAGCCCGAGCGCGGCATGCAGCGTGCCGGCCAGCTCGGGCAGGTCGTCGACATAGATGGCCTCGCCGGCGACGTGCAGATGCGCCGACTCGTGCGGCAGCGCGCGGCCGACCACGCCGGCCGCGACGTCGTGCTGGAAGCGCTCGTGCGGCTGGTTCACCGCGCCTCCCAGACGCTCAGCGCCTCGGCGGCCCGCGGCGCGTCGGCGCGGGTGGCATGCCACAGCCGCCACAGAAGCTGGCGCGCCACCTGCCGCCGGTACCCGGCGCTGGCGCGGTGGTCCGTGAGCGGCGTGAAGTCCTGGTCCAGCGCGGCCATGCCGGCGCGGACCGTCGCCTCGGTCCAGGTCTGGCCGGCGAGCGCGGCTTCGGCCGCCGCGGCGCGCTTCACCACCGCCGCCATGCCGCCGTAGGCCAGCCGCACGTCGGCGATCCGGCCGCCGTCGAGCCGCAGCCGGAATCCGGCGCACAGCGCCGAGATGTCGCTGTCGAAGCGCTTCGAGACCTTGTGCACCTGCACCGTCGCGGCGGGGTCGGGCCGCGGCACCTCGATCGCCTCGATCCATTCACCGGGCTCGAGGCGGTTCTTCATGTAGCCGAGGTAGAAGTCGTCCAGCGCCAGCGTGCGCCGGCGCGGGCCGAGGCGCAGGTGCAGCCGCGCGTCGAGCACCATCAGCGCCGGTGCGCCGTCGCCGATCGGCGAGCCGTTGGCCAGGTTGCCGGCCAGCGTGCCGGCATGGCGCACCGGCGGCGAGGCGAAGCGCAGCCAGACCTCGGTCAATGCCGGCACCGCGGCGGCCAGTGCCGCGAAGGCGTCCTCGAGCGAGGCGCCGGCGCCGATCGTGATCGACGTGTCGCCCACGTCGATGCGGCGCAGCTCGGCGACGTCGCCGATCGCGATCACGTCGCCGAGGTCGCGCATCGCCTTGTTCGTCCACAGCCCGATGTCGGTGCCGCCGGCCAGCAGCGTCGCGTCGGGCCGCTGCGCGCGCAGCGCCGCCAACTCGTCGGCGCTGCGCGGCGCATGGTAGCGACGCAGGCCGGCGACAGCCGGAACGGCCGCCGCCAGATGCAGCGGCGGATCGCCACGGAGCGACTCGAGCAGCGCGACCACCGGCGCGCGGTCGAGCCGGCACGGCGACAGCTCGAACATGCGCTGGCCGGCGTCGAGGATCGGCCGGTAGCCGGTGCAGCGGCACAGGTTGCCCGACAGGTCGTCGGCGAGCTGCCGGCGTGTCGGCACCGTGCCGGCCGCCGCATGCCGTTCGTAGGTGGCCGCGAGCGTCATCGCGAAGCCCGGCGTGCAGAAGCCGCACTGCGAGCCGTGGCAATCGACCAGCGCCTGCTGCGCCGGGTGCAGCGCGCCGCCGCCGATCGCCTTCAGGTCCTCCACCGTGAACAGCGCCTTGCCGTCGAGCGTGGGCAGGTAGCGGATGCAGGCGTTGACCGGGCGCAGCCGGAGATCGCCGCCGTCCAGCTCGCCGACCAGGACCGTGCAGGCGCCGCAATCGCCCTCGTTGCAGCCTTCCTTGGTGCCGGTATGCCGCGCGTGCTCGCGCAGCCAGCCCAGCACGGTGGTCGACGGCGGCAGGCCGTCGACCTCGACCACGGCGCCGCGGTGGACGAAGCGGATCGGGCGCGGCGCCGGCGTGTCGATGGAATCCTGGGGCATACCCGTAAGTTACTCCGTCGGGCGCGCCGCGGCATACCATGCGGCGCATGGCCATTATCGGAGCCGAACCCGCCGCCGGGCCGGCCCCCCGCCGCACCGCGCTGTTCGGCGACCTGCTCGACTTCACCGGCATGCCCCCGCTCGGTGCGGTGGATGCACCGCAGGTGCGCCACCGGCCGGCGCACTGGCTGCTGATCGAGGACGGGCGTATCGCCGCGGTGCAGACCGAGTCGCCAGGGCGCTGCGGGGGCCCGGAGTGCCGATCCGGGCGGCCGACCTTGACTGGGAACATCAACGTCGGCGTACAAGGCCGCCGACCTGACGAGCCGGTTGAAGAAGGCCGGGGCGGACG
>CALJUI010000224.1 GCA_937975735.1 uncultured Rubrivivax sp. | reverse complement strand
AGGCCCTTCGACTTCGCCCCCGCGGTCTCGACGGCCTTGAGCAGCCCCTCGGTCACGGTCGGGCTGATCAGGTGCAGCTTGGCAGTGATGCTGGCGATCAGCACCTCGCCGTCGATCGACCAGACGCGGATTTCCTCGTTGCGGAACTCCTCGGTGCCGGCCTCCAGCGGCTTGGCCGCGCCGCTGCCGAGCACGCTCTCAGGGAACGGCTGGCGGGCGTAGACCGGCAGCGTGCTCGGCGCGACCCAGCGCGCGTGCGCGGCGCTGCGCGAGCCTTCGGGGCGGTGCACGCCGCCGGCGTCGGCGACCGGGCCCTTGAAGACCCACTCGGGCAGCGGCGCCTTGCACAGCGCCTTCCCGGCGTCGATGTCCTCCTGCACCCACTGCGCGACCTGCGTCCAGCCGGCCTCCTGCCAGAGTTCGAACGGACCCTGCTTCATGCCGAAGCCCCAGCGCATCGCGAAGTCGACGTCGCGCGCGCTGTCGGCGATGTCGGCGAGGTGGATCGCCGCGTAGTGGAAGGCGTCGCGCAGGATCGCCCAGACGAACTGGGCCTGCGGGTGGCTCGATTCGCGCAGCAGCTTCAGCCGTTCCGCCGGCGGCTTCTTCAGCATGCGTTCGACGATGGCCTCGGCCTTGGCGCCGGACGGCACGTATTCACCCTTGTCGAAGTCCAGCCGCAGGATGGCCTTGCCTTCCTTCTTGTAGAAGCCCGCGCCGGCCTTCTGGCCCAGCGCGCCCTTGTCGAGCAGGCCGGCCAGCACCTTCGGCGTCGCATAGGTCTCGAAGAACGGGTCGTCCTTCAGGTTGTCCTGCATCGTCTTGATGACGTGCGCCATCGTGTCCAGGCCGACGACGTCGGCGGTGCGGAAGGTGCCGCTGCTGGCGCGACCCATCTTCTTGCCGGTGAGGTCGTCGACGACGTCGATGGTCAGCCCGTGCTTGCCGGCCTCGATCATCGTCGCCAGCATGCCGGCGATGCCGACGCGGTTGGCGACGAAGTTCGGCGTGTCCTTGGCGCGCACCACGCCCTTGCCGAGCGCGGTGGTGACGAAGGTCTCGAGCTGGTCGAGGATCTCGGGCTTGGTCGCCGCGGTCGGGATCAGCTCCACCAGCGTCATGTAGCGCGGCGGGTTGAAGAAGTGGATGCCGCAGAAGCGCGGCCGGATCGCCTCGGGCAGCGCGTCGGACAGCTTGGTGATCGACAGGCCGGAGGTGTTGCTCGCAACGATGGCGTGCGGCGCCAGCGCCGGCGCGATCTTCTCGTAGAGGTCGCGCTTCCAGTCCATGCGCTCGGCGATGGCCTCGATGACGAGGTCGCACCCCGTCAGCTTGTCGAGGTTCTCCTCGTAGTTGGCTTGCTCGATGCGGTCGGCGTCCGAGGCGACGCCCAGCGGCGAGGGCTTGAGCTTCTTCAGGCCCGCCACCGCCTTCGCGACGATGCCGTTCTTGGGCCCCTCCTTGGCGGGCAGGTCGAACAGCACGACCGGCACGCGGACGTTGACGAGGTGGGCAGCGATCTGCGCGCCCATGACGCCGGCGCCGAGCACGGCGACCTTGCGGACTTGGAATCGATTCACGGGGATTCTCCTGGGGGTCCTATTCGGCACGGATCCACGTCTGGGTGCGACCGAGCAGCGGCAGGCCGACGTAGCCGCGCACTTCCATCTTCTTGCCGCCGTCGACGGGCTGCAGACGCACCTTGTAGATCTTGCCTTCGGCGCTGTCGAGGATCGTGCCGCCGTCCCAGACGCCGTCCTCGCTGCCCTTCTTGACGCCGCGCAGGATCTCCATACCGACGATCGGCTTGCCCTTGCGGTCGTCCTCGCACTTGTCGCAGACGCCATCGTGCTTGGCGTCGGGCGCGAGCAGCTTCTCGATCTTGCCCGAGAGCACGCCACCGGCCTCGGTGATGCGCACGATGGCCTTCTCGGTCTTCGTCTTGTCGTCGATGGTCTTCCAGGCGCCGACCGGCGTGGCCTGCGCGAACACGCTACCAGCGGCAAGGATCAGCATCGAGGCGATCAGGGATTTCATGGTGTGTCTCCTGGTGGTTCGGGGTGAGTCAGAACAGCGCTTCGTCCATCGCCATCAGCGGGGAGAGTCCGGCGCGCGCACTGCGGATCAGGCCGGCCGTCTCGGGCAACAGCTTGGCGAAGTAGAAGCGCGCGGTGGCCAGCTTGGCGGTGTAGAACGGGTCGCCCCCATTCTGCTTCTCGAGCGCGACTTTCGCCATCCGCGCCCAGAAGTAGCCGAACACGAGATGGCCGCAGATCCGCAGGTAGTCGACCGCCGCGGCGCCGACTTCGTCGGCGTTGCCCATCGCCTTCATGCCGAGTTCCATCGTCAGCTTGGTGACCTTGTCGCCCAGTTCGGCCAGCGGGTTCACGAACTCCTGCATGGCCTCGTTCGTGCCCTCCTCCTCGACGAAGGCCTGCACCAGCGCGCCGAACTTCTTCAGCTTGGCGCCGTTGTCGCCCAGCACCTTGCGTCCGAGCAGATCCAGCGCCTGGATCGTGTTCGTGCCCTCGTAGATCATGTTGATGCGGGCATCGCGCACGTACTGCTCCATGCCCCATTCCTTGATGTAGCCGTGGCCGCCGAAGACCTGCAGGCAGTGGCTGGTCGCGATCCAGCCGTTGTCGGTGAAGAAGGCCTTGATGATCGGCGTCAGCAGTGCGACGAGGTCGGCCGCCTCCTTGCGCTCCTCGTGGTCCTCGGCGCTGAGCTCCTTGTCGATCAGCAGCGCGGTGTAGATCGCCAGCGCGCGTCCGCCCTCGGCGTAGGCGCGTGCGGTCAGCAGCATCTTGCGCACGTCCGGGTGCACGATGATCGGGTCGGCCGGCTTGTCCGGCGCCTTCGGGCCCGACAGGCTGCGCATCTGCAGGCGGTCCTTCGCGTACGCGACGGCGTTCTGGTAGGCGACCTCGGTCAGCCCGAGCGACTGGTTGCCCACGCCCAGGCGGGCCGCGTTCATCATCACGAACATCGCCGCCAGGCCCTTGTTCGGCGCGCCCACCAGGCTGCCGACCGCGCCGTCCAGGTTCATCTGGCAGGTGGCGTTGCCGTGGATGCCCATCTTGTGCTCGAGCGCGCCGCAGAAGATCGGGTTGCGCTCGCCCAGTGAGCCGTCGGCCTTGACCTTGAACTTCGGCACCACGAACAGCGAGATGCCCTTGCTGCCCGCCGGCGCGTCCGGCAAGCGCGCGAGCACGAGGTGGACGATGTTCTCGGCCAGGTCGTGCTCGCCGGCGGAGATGAAGATCTTCTGGCCGGTCAGCTTGTACGTGCCGTCGGGCTGCGGCTCGGCCTTGGTGCGCAGCAGGCCGAGGTCGGTGCCGCAGTGCGGCTCGGTCAGGCACATCGTGCCGGTCCACTGGCCGCTGGTCAGCATCGGCAGGTAGGTCGCCTTCTGCTCTTCCGTGCCATGCGCATGCAGGCACTCGTAGGCGCCGTGCGACAGGCCCGGGTACATCGTCCAGGCCTGGTTGGCCGAGTTCAGCATCTCGTAGACGCACTGGTTGAGCACCAGCGGCAGGCCCTGGCCGCCGAACGCTGGATCGGCGCTCAGGCTGGGCCAGCCGCCCTGCACGTAGGCCTGGTAGGCCTCCTTGAAGCCCTGGGGTGCGCGAACCTCGTGCGTCGACTTGTCCAGCACGCAGCCCTCTTCGTCGCCCGAGATGTTGAGGGGAAAGATCACGCTGGCGGCGAACTTGCCGGCCTCCTCGAGCACGGCGTTGATCGTGTCGGCGTCGACGTCCTTGTGGCGCGGCATCGACTTGTACTCGCCGGCGCTGTCGAGCAGTTCGTGCAGCACGAACTGCATGTCGCGCAGCGGGGGGGTGTAATGGGCCACGGGATCTCTCCTGGTGAGGACGGAAGACGTTGGATCAGCGCGCCGTCGGCGCGCCGGACTGGTAGTGGGCGAGCAGACGCTCGAAGGCCCGGCGGGCACGGTCGAGCACGCCGGGGTTGCGCAGGAAGCGCGCGTCGTGGTGCAGCGCGAGGATCAGGCCGTGGATCTCGAACAGCATCTGGTGCGGATCCGTGTCGGCGCGCAGGCCGCCGGCGTCGATGGCCAGCCGGATCGCGCGCTCCAGCGCGGCGTGCCAGGCGCGCACCATCGACGCCAGCGCGTCGCGCACCGGGCCGGGCCGGTCGTCGAACTCGACCGCGCCGCTGATGTAGATGCAGCCCGAGTCCAGCTCGACCGAGACCCGCCGCACCCAGCGCTCGAACAGCGCGCGCAGCCGCGGCAGGCCCCGCGGTTCGGCGATCGCCGGGAAGAACACCTCGTCCTCGAAGCGTGTGTGGTACTCGCGGATGACCGAGATCTGCAGCTCCTCGCGCGAGCCGAAGTGGGCGAACACGCCGGACTTGCTCATGCCCATCATCTCGGCGAGCGCGCCGATCGACAGGCCTTCGAGACCGACGTGCGAGGCCATGCCCAGCGCGGCATCGAGGATCGCGGCGCGGGTCTGCTGGCCCTTCTGCAGGGGCCGGGCGGCTGAACGGCTGTCGTCGGCGGGTGTGCTCACGCGGGGCGGTTCGTCAGAGGACGGGGAATAAATCGAACGATCGTTCTATTCTGCAGAACTTGACCGCGTCCTGCGGGCCCCGGAGCGATCATTTTTTAGGGTTGCTTGCCTAGAACGCGACGGTCGCTGCCCGGCCGGGTTTCCACCGATCGACGGGTCGGGCGACCGGCGCGAAGCGCAGGAGTTGAGCGGGATTCGCGGATTGCATTACGCTTCGCCTTGATGGACGTGCTGCAGCTCGATGTCTCCGGACGGCCGCAGGCCTGGGTCACCCCACGCGAGGCGGCGATCCTGTATGCCTGCGACGAGATCGCCTGGACGCTCGGCGAGACCTTCCAGGTGCTGCGCGGCGGCATCCAGCGCACGACCGGACTGCAGTCGCGCATCGAGGTGCACCCGATCATCGCGGTGCGGGGCAGCGTGCCCAGCCGCGCCTGGCGCCAGGTGCCGGCGCTGTCCAACCCGAAGCTGTTCTCGCGCGACCGCCAGGTCTGCGCCTACTGCGGCGGCCGATTCGCCTTCGAGGACCTCACCCGCGAGCACATCGTGCCGGTGTCGCGCGGCGGGCCCGACTCCTGGATGAACTGCATCACCGCCTGTCGCGGCTGCAACGGCCGCAAGGGCAACCGCCTGCCCGAAGAAGCGAACATGACCTTGCTGTACCTGCCCTACGTGCCCAGCCTGCACGAGGACATGATCCTGCGCGGCCGGCGCATCGTCGCCGACCAGATGGAGTTCCTGCTCGCGTCGGTGCCGCGCTCGAGCCGGCTGCACGGCTGACATTTCTTTACCTGGCGCGTTGAACCACGTGCCCGACAATCGGGTCATTCGATCCGGAAGGACTCCCTCATGAAATCACTGCTGATCGCCCTCGCCACGGCCGCCTCGCTGGCCGCCTGCACCACCACCAGCCCCGACGTGATCCAGCCGCGCGATGCGCAACGCCTGTCCACCGTGGTCGACGCCACCGTGCTGTCCGTCCGCCCGGTCACCGTCGACGGGACCCAGTCGGGCATCGGCTCGGCCGCCGGCGCGGTGGCCGGCGGCGTCGCCGGCTCGTCGGTCGGCGGGCGGCGCGAGGGCATCGTCGTCGGCGTGCTCGGCGCGGTCGTCGGCGGCGTCATCGGCAACGCGGTCGAGCGCAGCGCCACCCGCGAGGACGCGGTCGAGATCCTCGTCCAGCTCAAGAGCGGCGAGCGCCGCGCGGTGGTCCAGGCGAAGGGCAGCGAGAACATCGTCGCCGGCGACGCGGTGATCCTGGTGACCACCGGCGGCAAGGTCCGCGTGACCAAGGCGCCGGCGACCCCGCGCTCCTGAGCGCCGGCGCGGCCTACAACCCGTACATCGCGCCCAGCGCGAGCGTGTAGGCCAGCCACATCAACACCGCCAGCGGCGCGCCGACGCGCACGAAGTCCTTGAACGCGTAGCCGCCGGCGGCCATCACGAGCACGTTGATCTTGTGCGCCAGCGGCGTCGCGTAGCACAGGTTGGCGCCGAAGATCACCGCCAGCACGAAGGCCTCGGGCGGCTGTCCGATCTGCTGCGCCACGCTGACCGCGATCGGCGTGCCGATCACCGCCGCCGCGTTGCTCGACACGACGTTGGTCAACAGGCCCATCAGCAAGGTCAGCCCCCCGAGCACGACCAGCGGCGGCGCGCCGAAGGTGATCGCGACGAAGACCTGGGCCAGGTAGTCCGCGCCGCCGGTGCGCAGCAGGGCCAGGCCGAGCCCGAGGCTGGCGACGACCACCAGGATCACCTGCGTGTTCAGCGCCTCGCCGGCCTCCCGCCAGTTCAGGCAGCGCGTCAGGATCATCAGCAGCACGCCGACCATCGCGCTGATCGCGATCGGCAGCAGCCCGAACGCGGCGGTGGCGATGACGCCGGCCATGATCACGATCGCCGTCGGCGATTTCGCCACGTGCGGCAGGTCGGTGGTGGCGTCGAGCACCAGGAACTCGTGGTCGCGCCGCAGCCGTGCGATCTGCTCGGCCGGCCCCTGCACCAGCAGCACGTCGCCGGCGCGCAGACGCACGTCGCCGACGCCCCCGCCGCCGAAGGAGACGATCTCCTTGCCGGCCCGGTGCAGCGCCAGCACGACGAGCTGGTAGCGGTCGATGAACTGCAGCTGCTTGAGCGTCGCGCCCTCGATCGACGAGCCGTCGACGACGACGACCTCCGAGATCTGCTGGTCGGCCGCGGTCAGCGGGTGCTCGGCGTCGACCTCGATGTCGCCCGAGAACAGCGTGCCGCCGAGGGCCGACTCGAAGCCCTTCAGCCGTTCGGGCGTGTCGGTCAGCAGCAGCCGGTCACCGGCGCGCAGCACGGTGTCGGGCAGGTTGACGACGTAGGTGCCGCTGCCGCGCTCGATGCGGATCACGCGCATGTCGCCACCGGCGCGGGCCACTGCCTTCGACAGCGTCCTGCCGTCGGCGAAACTGCCCTCGCGGATGCGCAGGTAGGCGGTGAAGACGCGACGCGACGCGTCCATCAGTGGCGTACGGCGAGGCGGCAGCAGCCGCGGCGCGACGAGGGTCAGAAAGACGATGCCCGCGGCCCCGGCGATCGCCGCCGGCGCGATGAAGTCGAACATGCCGATGGTGCGCAGCCCCATGTCGGCGGCGACCGAGACGACGAGCAGGTTGGTCGAGGTGCCGATCGTCGTCGCGGCACCGCCGATCAGGGTCGCAAAGCCCATCGGCATCAGCACCGCCGACGGCTGGGACCGGGTGCGCAGCGACACGTTGATCAACACCGGCAGCAGCAGCACGACGATCGGCGTGTTGTTGACGAAGGCGCTCAGGCCCGCCGCCACGGTCAGCGTCAGCAGCATCGCCAGGGTCGGCCCCGCGCCCCAGAGCTTGGCCAGGATGCGCCCCAGCGGCTCGAGCGCGCCGGTGCGCACCAGGCCCTGGCCGACGATCATCAGCGCGCAGACCGCGACCAGCGCCTCGTGGCCGAAGCCGTGGAAGAACTCCACCGCGTGCAGCGTCCGGCCGCCGGACTCGTACGGGAACACTTCGAAGCCGATCGTCAGCGCGGCGATCACCGCCATGCTCGAGGTCTCGAGCGGAATGCGGTCGCGCATGAACAGCGCCAATGCCACGACCGTCAGCAGCATCGCCGCGATCGCATGCGGCTCGGGCATCGGTGGGAGCGTGATGGGCGTCTCCTGACCGCCCGGCGACGCTGCTCGCCCGGCGATGCGTTGGTGGGCCGTGTTGGACTTGAACCAACGACCAAAGGATTATGAGTCCTCTGCTCTGACCAGCTGAGCTAACGGCCCCCTCGGGAAGCGCGACGATTGTAGGAGCGCTACTTCTGCGACAGCGCGTGGCTGACCAGCCGCGACGTGATGTCGACGATCTGGATCATGCGCTCGTACGGCATGCGCATCGGCCCGACCACGCCCAGGGTGCCGACGACGCGGCCGTCGACTTCGTAGGGCGCGGTGACGACCGACAGCGACTCGTAGGGCACGACCTGGCTCTCGCCGCCGATGAAGATGCGCACGCCCTCGGCACGGCTGCTGACCTCGAGCAGGCGCATCAGTTCGGTCTTGCGCTCGAACAGGTCGAACATGCGGCGCAGCCCCGACAGGTCGTTGCCGAAGTCCTGCACGCCGAGCAGGTTGCGCTCGCCGGAGACGACGACGTTGTCCGAGCTCTCGGCCATTGCGTCGGTGCCGGCCTGCACCGCGGCCTGCATCAGCGCCGCGATCTCGCCGCGCAGCGCGTCGATCTCCAACTTCAGCCGCTCGCGCACCTCGTCGATCGCCAGGCCGGCGTAGTGCGCGTTGAGGTAGTTGGTCGCCTCCACCAGTTCGGCCTGCGTGTAGTCGCGGGCGGTGAAGATCACGCGGTTCTGCACGTCGCCGTCCGGCGCGACCAGGATCACCAGCACCCGCTTCTCGCCCAGGCGCAGGAACTCGATGTGGTGGAACACGCTGCTCTTGCGCGGCGCGCTGACGACGCCGACGAAGCTCGACAGGTTCGACAGCAGCGAGGCGGCTTGCGTGATCACGCGTTGCGGCTGGTCCGGGTGCAGTTGCTCGCGAGCCGCCGCCAGGTCCGGCCCGGGGTGTTCGAGGTCGACCGGGCGCGCGGTCAGCATCGTGTCGACGAACAGGCGATAGCCGCGCGCGGTGGGCACCCGGCCGGCCGAGGTGTGCGGGCTGGCGATCAGCCCGAGCTCCTCCAGATCGGCCATCACGTTGCGGATCGTCGCCGGCGACAGGTCGAGCCCGGAGGCCCGCGACAGCGTGCGCGATCCCACCGGCTGGCCCTCGGCGATGTAGCGCTCCACGAGGGCCTTCAGCAGCGTCCGGGCGCGGTCGTCCAGCATGGTTTTCATTGTACGGAGATGCCCTCGCCGGGGCCGCTCCGGACAGGCCCCTATGGTGTAATGGTTCTCTATGCCGACCCGCTTTCGACACGCCGCGATCGTCGGCAAGTTCCAGGCCCGAGGCATCCGATCGATGCTGGAGGACATCGCGCATTTCCTCGTCGACGAAGGCCTGGAGGTCTCGTTCGAGCACGACACCGCCCAGGCCACCGGCGTCGTCGGCTTCGACGCGCTGCCGGCTGAACGCCTGGGCGAGCGCTGCGACCTCGTCGTCGTGGTCGGCGGCGACGGCACGATGCTGGGCATCGCGCGCGAAGTGGCGCGGCACAACCTGCCCCTGGTCGGGATCAACCAGGGGCGCCTCGGCTTCATCACCGACGTCGCCGCGAACCAGGTGCGCGAGGCGCTGGCGCCGATGATCGCCGGCGACTACGAGGAGGAGCACCGCAGCATGCTCGAGGGCGACGTCTGGCGCGACGGCGAGCGGATCTTCTGCGGCCTGTCGCTCAACGACGTGGTCGTCAGCCGCGGCGCCACCGCCAGCATGGTCGAACTGCGCATCGACGTCGGCGACGACTTCGTCGCCAACCTGCGCGCCGACGGCCTGATCGTCGCCACCCCGACCGGCTCCACCGCCTACGCGCTGTCGGCCGGCGGCCCGATCCTGCACCCGGCGATCGCCGGCTGGGTGGTCGTGCCGATCGCCTCGCACACATTGTCGAACCGGCCGATCGTGCTGCCCGACGCCGGCGAGATCCGCATCGGCATCGTCTCCGGCCGCGAAGTGTCGGCCAACTTCGACATGCACAACCTGGCCAGCCTGCTGGTCGGCGATCAGGTCCGCGTGCGGCGCTCGGCGCACAAGGTGCGCTTCCTGCATCCGCGCGGCTGGAGCTATTACGCCACATTGCGGCGCAAGCTGCGCTGGTACGAGGGCGTGGTCTGATGCTGCGCCGTCTGTCGCTGCGCGACGTGGTGATCGTCACCGAGCTCGAGCTCGAGTTCGCGCCCGGCTTCACCGTGCTGACCGGCGAGACCGGCGCCGGCAAGTCGATCCTGATCGACGCGCTGCAGCTGGCGCTGGGCACCCGCGCCGACGCCGCGCTGGTGCGCGAGGGCTAACCCCGGGCCAAGACCAGCGCCGAGTTCGACGTGCCCGGATCGCTCGAGCCCTGGCTCGACGAGGCCGGCTTCGAGCCGGCCGACGACGACGGCCGCCTGCTGCTTCGTCGCAGCGTCGACGCGCAGGGCAAGAGCCGCGCCTGGATCAACGGCAGCGCGGCCACGATGACCCAGCTCCGCGAGGTGGCCGACCATCTGCTCGACATCCACGGCCAGCACGCCTGGCAGAGCCTGACCCGACCGGCCGCGGTGCGCGCGCTGCTCGACGCGCAGGCCGGCATCGACCCCGGCGCGCTGGCCGCCGCGTGGACCGCCTGGCGCGAACGCCTGGCCGCGCTGCAGGCGGCGCAAGCCCAGGCCGACAGCCTGGACCGCGAACGCGAACGGCTGGCCTGGCAGATCGGCGAGCTCGACAAGCTGGCGCCCGGCGAGTCGGAGTGGGACGAGCTGAACGCCGAGCACCAGCGCCTGGCCCACGGCCAGTCGCTGCTGGACGCGGCGCGCGCGGCGCTGGACGCGCTGTCCGACGGCGAACCGTCGGCCGACGCACTGACCGGCCGGGCGATCGACGCGCTCGACGAGGTGGTTCGCTACGACGCCGCGCTGGCGCCGGTGATCGAGGTGCTGCGCAGCGCGCAGGCCCAGATCGAGGACGCGGCACACACGCTGAACAGCCGGCTCGGCCGCGGCGAGCCCGACGCCGACCGGCTGGCGGCGCTGGACGCCCGGTTGTCGAGCTGGGTCTCGTTGGCCCGGCGCTACCGCCGGCCGCCGGCCCAGCT
The DNA here is from genome assembly GCA_937975735.1 of uncultured Rubrivivax sp. Lineage (GTDB taxonomy): Bacteria > Pseudomonadota > Gammaproteobacteria > Burkholderiales > Burkholderiaceae_C > Rubrivivax. The sequence goes on along the minus strand of CALJUI010000224.1, from coordinate 1,183 downwards.
GCCGGCGCTGCTGGCCAGCTGGAAGGAGGAGCTGCGCTCGCTCGACGCGGCCGCGGACCTTGCCGTGCTGACGCAGCGCGCCGAGGCTGCCGAGCAGGCCTGGCGCACCGAGGCCGAGCGCCTGTCGGCCCTGCGACGCAAGGCGGCGCCGAAGCTGGCGTCGGTGGTCACCGCGGCGATGCAGCAGCTCGGCATGGCTGGCGGCCGCTTCGAGGTGGCGCTGCTGGCGCAGGACGAGCCGCAGTCCTTCGGTCTGGAGAGCGCCGAGTTCCGCGTCGCCGGCCATGCCGGCAGCACACCGCGGGCCATGGACAAGGGGGCGTCCGGCGGCGAGCTCGCGAGGCGGGCGCGGGCGACGGCGGACAGCACCCCCCGGCCCGGCGACCACGGCGCGTCGCTCCCCGGCTACGTCGAGTTGTTCGAGGCGGCCGCGCATGCCGATCCACAGCGAATCGCCGTCGACAGCGATCGACCAGACAGCGCCCCCCACCTCAAAACGGTCGATGACCTCCCCTTCTGGCGAGAATGTTTTGACTTGCCGCCCCCCGGCCGCGAACAACCGCCCGTCTGCCGCGGCCGCTAGTGCGGTGACCACTCCCGGGAACTGATCCGGCGCGTTGCCGCGACCGCCGAACCGGTGCGAGTTGATGATTCTCATGGTGGGGAGCTTCGTGTGCGTCGTCCCTTGCCATTGCGCGGGTCGTTATTGCGGCCCCGCCCGACCCGCCAAGGCAGACTCTGTTTTGTTCGGGTCGCCAATGTCCAGGCAGATTAGCTTGTGCAAATCACGGATCAGCAGTTTGCCCCGGGAAACGACCGGAGGCGCCCATACGTCGGGTCCCTCCAAGACACTGGCCGCCGCCAATTCGCGATATGCATCGGCCGACGCGTCGAGCATCCGCAGCGTGCCCGTGCGCCCTTCCAGGACAAAGAACGTGCCGTCGGCCAACACATAGCCGCCCATGCCAAACGCGGCTTGCCGGCTGCTATTCCACAACTCCTCGCCTTCCATACTCAGGCAGGTCCAGAGCCCGCGTTGCTTTTTACCGACTCCGAAGATGTAGCCGCGATGGACAATCGGCGTCTGCACTTCTGCGTTCCAACCCTTCGTCGGTGGCGGCAGGCTGACCGCCTCTTCGGCTTTCCAGACGTCCCCCGTGCGGCTTATCTGGGAGACCCCAGT
>CALJUI010000223.1 GCA_937975735.1 uncultured Rubrivivax sp. | reverse complement strand
GTAGATCTTGCCGTCGTTGATGGACCAGACGTCGTCGTCGCCGCCCCCCTGGCTCGCGTAGGCGATGCCGTTGGTGCAGTAGCCGCCGTACTGCGCCACGTACCTCTTCGGGTCGGCGTCGAACAGCGCCTTGTGCTCGGCGCTGGCGAAGCGGAACGTGACGTCCTCGTGGCGACTGCTGTGGCGACGGTCGCCGAGCATGTGACGGCCGAGCGTGAAGTAGGCGACGACGTCGTGCCCGCCGAGCATCACGCGCGCATCGGTCTCGTCGGCCACGGCATTGACCGGCCGCAGCGCCGAGGCCGGGTTCTGCGCCTGCATCGCGGAGCAGCCGGTCAGCGCCAGCACGGCGAGCAGGGTCATCAAAGGACGGTTCAGGAAGACGAAGCGGGTCATGGGGGGCTCGTGGGACGACAACGGCGCGCAGCGTAGCAAGTTGCGCCACCGCGGCCATGCGGGCAAGTCCGGTGTAAGAACGGGGGCACCTCGCCGACCGAGCCCGATGAGCCGCCCCCGGCTGGCATCATGGGGTGTCGTCCCCTTCGCATTCACGCCGATGTTTCCCACTTTGACCGTTCCCCAGGCCTGGGCCGTGCTGTCCGGCGCGATCGTGCTCGAGGTCTGCGGCACCACCTGCATGCGGCTCGCCGAAGGCTTCACCCGGCTGACGCCCTCGATCCTGATCTTCGTCTTCTATGCGCTGTCGTTCGCACTGAACACCATCGTCATCAAGACCCTGGGACTCAGCGTGGTCTACGCGGTCTGGTCGGGCGTCGGCACGGTGCTGACCGCGATGATCGGCTTCCTGTACTTCCGCGAGCCCGCCACCGCGGTCAAGCTGGTCAGCATCGGCCTGATCGTGATCGGCGTGATGGGCCTGCACTCGGCGTCCCGGGCGGCCGGATGAGCGCGACGCGCGACGCCCGGCACTCGATCCGCCTGTACCGTGCGCGGGCCGCCGGGTACGACGCCTCCGCTGCGTTCACGATGCCGCTGCGCGAGCGCACGATCGCGCTGCTGGGTTTGCGTCCCGGCGACGTCGTGCTCGACGTCGGCGCCGGCACCGGGCTGAGCTACGCCCTGCTGCGCGACGGCGTCGGCCCGGCCGGGCGCGTGCTGGCCTTCGAGCAGAGTCCGGAGATGTTCGCGCAGGCCGAAGCGCGCGTCGCGCGCGCGGGCTGGACCAACGTCTGGCAGGTCCTTGCCAGCGCCGAGAACGTCACGCTGCCCGAGCCGGCCGACGCCGTGCTGTTCAACTACGTGCACGACATCACGCGCTCGCCGGCGGCGGTCGACCGCATCCTGCGCCAGGCCAGGCCGGGGGCGCGCATCGCGATGGCCGGCATGAAGTACTTCCCCTGGTGGACCGGGCCGCTGAACCTGCTGCCGTGGCTGAAGAACCGGCCCTACAACGCGCGCCCGGCCGACCTGTGGTGCCCCTGGGACCTCGTCGAGGCGCGCTGCGCGGCCTTCACGCGCGAGTCCACCCAATGGGGCATGGGCTACATCGCGCACGGCACGCTGCGTGGAGGCACGGCGTGACGCCGCGCCCTGCGTCGGGTGCCGATCCGCTGGCGGTCCGCTATGCCGCGGTGCGGGCGCGCACGTCGACGCTGATCGAGCCCTTGTCGGAGGCCGACTGCCAGGTCCAGTCGATGCCCGATGCCAGTCCGGTCAAGTGGCACCTGGCGCACGTGAGCTGGTTCTTCGAGACCTTCGTGCTCGAGCGCTTCGAGGCCGGCTTCCGCCCGCACCACCCGGCCTTCCGCGTGCTGTTCAACAGCTACTACCACGGCATCGGCGCGCAGCACGCCCGCACCCGGCGGGGACTGGTCACACGACCCGGCCTGGACGAGGTGCTCGCCTACCGACGGGCGGTCGACGAACGGATGCTGGCCCTGCTCGAGAGGCCGATGCCCTGCGGACTGGCCCCGCTGGTCGAGCTCGGCCTGCAGCACGAGCAGCAGCACCAGGAGCTGCTGCTCACCGACGTCAAGCACCTGCTGTCGTGCAACCCGCTCGATCCGGTCTACCGGCCGCAGTGGCCGTTGCAGGCGGTGGCCGACCCACCGCGGCGCTGGCTGCCCTTCGACGGCGGCCCGGTCCCGATCGGCCACCAGGGCGACGGCTTCGCCTTCGACAACGAAGGCCCGCGGCACACCGTCTGGCTGCAGCCCTATGCGCTGGCCAACCGGCTCGTCACCCATGGCGACTGGTCGGCCTTCGTCGACGACGGGGGCTACACCGATCCGCGCTGGTGGCTGTCGGCGGGCTGGGACTGGGTGCGTGCCCAGGGCGTCGAGGCACCGATGTACTGGCGCCGCGAGGGCCGCGCCGATTGGTCGACCTTCACACTGCACGGCCGCATGGCCATCGACCCGCACACGCCCATCACCCATGTCGGCCTGTACGAGGCCGACGCCTACGCCCGCTGGCGTTCGGCCCAGGACGACCTGCCGCTGCGGCTGCCGACCGAGGCCGAGTGGGAGCACGCGGCTCGGGTGCACCGCCTCGATCCGACGATGGGCCACTTCGCCGACCGGGGCGCCTGCCATCCGGTGCCGCTGGCGCAGGCCGGCGACGGGCCGCTGCAGCTGTTCGGCGACGTCTGGGAATGGACCTCGAGCAGCTACGCCGCCTATCCCGGCTACCGGCCCTGGGAAGGCGCGGTCGGCGAGTACAACGGCAAGTTCATGGTCAACCAGTACGTGCTGCGCGGCGGTTCCTGCGCGACGCCGCGCGGGCACGTGCGGGCCAGCTACCGCAACTTCTTCCCGGCCGAGACCCGCTGGCAGTTCAGCGGCGTCCGCCTGGCACGGGACCTGCCGGAGGCAGCGACATGACCCTCGACCGACGTGACTTCTGCAGCGCCGTGCTGCTCCTGCCCCTGGCCGCCCGGGCCGCCGACTCGCCGAACGGCGGGCCGTTTCGCACCAGCAGCGACGGCCCGCACGACCGGCTGATGCTCGAAGGCCACGACCCGGTCGCTTACTTCACGCAAGGCGCGGCGGTGCGGGGCGACCCGGCGATCACCTCGTCGCACCTCGGCGTCACCTGGCGCTTCGCCAGCGCGGCGAACAAGTCCGCGTTCGAGCGCGAGCCGTCGCGCTACATGCCGCAGTTCGGCGGCTTCTGCAGCAACGGCATCAACTATGCGATTCCCTGGGGCGGCGGCGGCGGGCCGAACACCTGGCGCATCTACCGCGGCAAGCTCTACGTGTTCGGCGGCCAGGGGCCGCGCGACCATTTCGAGATGGACACCGAGCTGAACCTGCAGCGCGCGCACCGGTACTGGAACGAGGAAATCGCCGGCCGGAATGCCCTTTGGGTGCGCACCAAGCGGCTGATCCTGCGCGTGCCGCACTACCGCACCGACGCGTCGCTGCAGGCCGAATGGGAGGCTCGCCGCGCCGCCGGCACGCTGCCGGTGATGCCCGGTCAACCGCAGGTCGTGCCCGCCACGCCGTGACGCCGCTCAGCCCGCGTGCAGCCGCCGAAGCGCATCGGCCCGCGCCAGCGTGTGATCGCGGCCGGCGCGGATCGCCCGCTCGCGGAACTCGCGCGACAGGCGGACCCAGTAGCCGAAGTCGGGCTTGAGGACGAGATCGGCCATCATCGCGTCGGCCTGGACCAGCGCGCGCTTGCGCAGGTCGCCGGCGCGGTAGCGCGCGGCGCCGGGCGGGGCCTTGTCCGGGTCGGCCGACGCATCGATCGCCAGCACGCGCTGCGCGCCGAGTCGGCGCGCCAGCCGCACCGGCAGCGGCGTGACGTCGTCGGCATCGACGTACTGTTCGCCGCGGATGCGCACCGGCGCGAACTGCCCCTCGATCGCCGACGAGGCCTGGACCGCGAGCCCCGCGTCGCCGGCGGTGAAGGCCACCGCCATGCGGTCGCTGCGCCGCGCCGCGACGCAGGCCATCGCGATCGGCATGTCCTGCAGCCGCGTCACCGGGGAGACCTCGCGCACCAGTTCGGCCAGCGGCGCGCCGCTGAAGCGCGCGTCGCTGCCGAGCGCCAGGCGGGCCAGCGTGATCGGCTGCAGCTCGAGCGCCATCGACTCGATCGCGGTGG
>CALJUI010000222.1 GCA_937975735.1 uncultured Rubrivivax sp. | reverse complement strand
GCTGGCGCGCTGCCGCCTCGGCGCGCGCGCTGGCGCTGAGCAATCCGTCGGACGAAACCGAGCTCGCGACGATCGCCCGGGGCGGCGCTGCCGCCATCGACGCCGCGGTGCCCGCCGCGCATGCCGCGCTCGACGGCCCCTGGGGCGCGCTGACCGCCACCGAGCGCGGCCGCATCCTGAGCGCGATCGGCGCCGCGGTGCTGGCGCAGGCCGACGCGCTGGCGCGGCTGGAGGCGCTGGACGTGGGCAAGCCGCTGAAGCAGGCGCGCGCCGACGCGGTGGCCCTGGCGCGCTACCTGGAGTTCTACGGCGGCGCCGCCGACAAGGTGCACGGCCAGACGATCCCGTTCGCGGCCGGCTACACCGCGCTGACCTTGCGCGAGCCGCACGGCGTCACCGCGCACATCGTGCCCTGGAACTACCCGATGCAGATCATCGGGCGCAGCGTCGGCGCGGCGCTGGCGATGGGCAACGCCTGCGTGCTCAAGCCAGCCGAGGAGGCCTGCCTGACGGCGCTGGCCTTCGCGCGCATCGCGCAGGCCGCGGGACTGCCCGCCGGCGCGCTCAACGTCGTGCCCGGGCTCGGCGAGGAGGCCGGCGCGGCACTGGCGGCGCACTGCGGCGTGAATCACATCTCGTTCACCGGCTCGGTCGCGGTCGGATCGCTGATCCAGGCGGCGGCGGCGAAGCACGTGGTGCCGGTGACGCTGGAGCTCGGCGGCAAGAGCCCGCAACTGGTGTTCGACGACGCCGACCTGGACGCGGCCTTGCCCTTCCTCGTCAACGCCGGCATCCAGAACGCCGGCCAGACCTGCTCGGCGGCCAGCCGCATCCTGGTCCAGCGCGGGGTCTACGCCCAGGTCGCCGAGCGCATGGCCGAGCGCTACTGCGCGCTGCGGGTCGGGCCCGCGCTCGACGACCTCGACGTGGGGCCGGTGATCTCCGCACGCCAACGCGACATCGTCGCGGGCTACCTGGCGCTGGCCGATCACTCGGCGGTGCTGGCCCGCGCGCGGGTGCCCGACGGCCCCGGCTACTGGGTCGCGCCGACGCTGGTCGGCGCCGTCGACGCGAGCCATCGGCTGGCGCAGGAGGAGGTCTTCGGCCCGGTCCAGGTGCTGATCCCCTTCGATCACGAGGCCGAGGCGCTGGCGATCGCCAACGGCACCGACTACGGCCTGGTCGCCGGCGTCTGGACGCGCGACGGCGCGCGCCAGTTGCGCCTCGCGCGCAAGCTCCGGTGCGGCCAGGTCTTCGTCAACAACTACGGCGCCGGCGGCGGCATCGAGCTGCCCTTCGGCGGCGTCAAGCGATCGGGCCACGGCCGCGAGAAGGGCTTCGAGGCGCTGTACGGTTTCTCGACCGTCAAGACGGTCGCGATCAAGCACGACTAGCGTCGGACGCTCAGAACCAGCCCTCCAGGCCGATGCTGGCGTACCGGCGCCAGTAGCCGGCGCCGCCGGCGGCGCCGAAGCCGCTGCCCGAGCCGCCGACCGCCAGGCGCAGCCGCAGCGTCGGCGTGGCATCGACCGCGAGCCCGAACGCCCAGAGGTTCGGCTCCCCGCGCGACGCGTTGCCGAAGCCGTCGGTTTCGTCGGATCGGCCCAGGCCGAGCCGGGCGTCGACGGTCCACGGGCCATGGCGCGCCTCCAGGCCACTGTAGACGCGCCACTCGCGGTAGTCGCGCGGACTCCAGTAGCCGCGGGCGGGGCGCGCGGGCCCGGTCGGGTCGCTGCTTCGGAACTGCATCGCCTCGGCACCGACCACCCAGCGCGGGTTCATCGCCAGGGCACGCTCGGCGCGCAGCATCAGCCGGGTGCGCCGGTTGCCGTCGTCGAAGCGCAGCGTGGCGACCGCGCCGGTCAGCGTCCAGCGCGGGTCGGGGCGGTGGTCGATGCCGATGGCCGCGCTGTCGACGTGAACGCGGTTGGCGATCGCCAGCGGCGTCTCGACCAGCTCGCGCTGCAGGTCGGCGTCGACCCGCCAGCGGTCGTGGGGAATCCACGTCGCTCGCGCATGGCCGGTCACCGGCGTCCAGTCGCCCAAGCGCTGCACACGCAGGGCGAGCGACGGCCAGGCGGTGCCGGCCGGATTCACCGCACTGCCGAGCCGCCAGCGCAGCAGGCCTTGCAATTGCAGGCCGGTCGGGTTGCCGAGGGCGTCGCTCAGCGCCAGGCGGCGCGCTTGCACTTCGGCGCGCAGGCCCGGTGCAGGATGCCAGCCGGCGCCCGCGACGAGGGACAGGGTCTCGAGGTCGTCGCGGTCGACGGCGTGCTCGACCCGCGCCCACTGCTGGCGCGACAGCTCGCGGCCGAGGTCACGGTCGCGGCGGGCCTCGTCGCCGAGCAGCGAGGCGGCGCGTTGCGGATCGCCGGCCCAGCGCCAGGCCCGTGCCAGGTCGGCGCGCTCCGAGGCGTCGACCGGCGCACCGAGCCTCGAGAACTCGGCGATCGCCTGTCGGTGCAGGCCGCCGAAGTTGCGGGCATTGGCCAGCGCCCAGGCGATGTCGCGGTGGCCTGGCTGTCGGCGCAGGAAGTCCTCCAGAGCGACCACCGCCTCGGTGGGCCGATCCGACCACAGCAGCGCGCGCGCGTAGCGGCGCACCAGCGACGCGTCGTCGGGACGCGCCGCAACGGCCTCGGCCCAGGCCGCCAGCGCGCCGGGCGAGTCGCCGAGCGCCTGCCGGGCCTGGGCCAGCCCGTCGAGCGCATCGCCTCGAGCCAGGGCGTGGCCCGAGGCGACCAGCGCCTCGAACCACGGCTGCGCCGCAGCGGCGTCGCCGGCCCACAGCGTCTGCCAGGCCAGCGAAGGCAGGATGTCGCCGCGCCGCCCGGGCGCGACCGCCAGCGCACGCCGGTACAGCGCCGCCGCGGCGGCGTTCCGATCGGCGAAGCCGTGGACGCGGGCGGCTTCGATCAGCAGGTCGGCATTGTCCGGGTCGCGGGCGAGCAGCGCCTCGTAGATCGGCAGGGCCGACGCGAAGTCGCGCCGTTCGGTCGCCGCCCGCGCATCGGGCAGGGTCGGCATCGCCAGCGCCGGCAGCGCGGCCGCGGCCAGCACGAGCGACGCGACGACGATCAGGCGAGAGGGCGCGATCACAGGTCCGATCCTTCGCGCTTGGTTTCCCACCGGACCGCCTCGCGCGCCGGGCGCCGGAACAGGTAGGGCAGCGCGACGACGGTCGTCAACGCCAGGAAGGCCCAGTAGACGATCGGGTACCAGACCGCATAGGGCAGGAAGCGCACGATGTCGGCGTCGTAGCGGCGGTCGATCCAGATGCCGGTGAGCAACTGGAGCAGGCAGACCGTCGCGATCGCCATGCCCCAGAAATTCGGGATCGGCGACGCGCCGACCGGCGGGATCCCGAAGGCGTAGGAGATCGTCCAGAAGGTCGTCAGCACGACGAAGCACAGGGCCCACAGCACCGACAGCATCGACTCGAGGTAGACCGGCCACAACCGGCGGCAGCGCCAGCTGACCATCACGTCGGCGTGCCGGTGCAGCACCTGCAGCAGGCCTCGCGCCCATCGCAGCCGCTGCTTGTACAGGGCGCGCCAGCTCAGCGGCACCGTCATCCAGCACACGGCGTGGGGCTCGTAGCGCACGTCGTAGAAGCGCTTTTGCAGCTTCCAGGTCAGCTCGATGTCCTCGGTCGGCATGTCCGGGCTGAAGCCGCCGACGTCGAACATCGCGCTGCGTCGGAATGCCGCCACGACCCCGGACACCGTGACGATGCGGCCCCAGACGCGCTGCGCGCGGCGCAGCAGGCTGATGATCGACGAGAACTCGACCGCCTGCAGCCGCGACAGGAAGTTCTCGGTGTTGCGCACGCGCGGATTGCCAGTGACGGCGGCGACCCGCGGCGAGTCGAAGTGCGGGACGATGTGGCGCAGCAGGTCCCCCGCCGGCTCGGCGTCGGCATCGAGGCCGAGCACGATCTCGCCGCGCGCCAGCGGCAAGGCGTCGTTCATCGCCATCGCCTTGCCTTCGTTGGCCGGCTTGTGCAGCATGCGCAGCCGCGCGTCGCCGGCCAGAGGGGCCAGCGCCGCCAGCGTGCCGTCGGTCGATCCGTCGTCGATCACGATGACTTCGAAGGCGGGGTAGTCCATGCCGAGCATCGCGCGCACCGACCGTTCGATGACCGCGGACTCGTTGTGCGCCGGCACGAGCACGGAGACGAAGGGCGTCGGTCCGTCGCGCGGGGGCGGGGCCGGATCCTCCCAGCGCAGCCGGAACAGCATCGCGGTGGTGATCCACATGATGCTGGTGACGATGGGGTAGGCGGCGAAGAACACCAGCGCCCACAGGTAGACGGTGGTCTGCCCGATCGCGATCAGCGCCGACTCGATCATCGCGGCGGTCCCGCGAGCGCGTCCAGCGAGCCGACGTCGTGGAAACGCTTCTCCGACCCCACGATCTCGACCCGGACGAAGCGCGCCGGCGCCAGCGCCGTCCAGTCGGCGACGACCTGCCGCCGGTTGAAGTCGCGCGCGTAGTCCGGCTCGACCTCGCGCAGCGTGCGGCGCGGGCCCAGGCGCCGGTACAGGCCCTTGTTGTGCGCGACCCAGGCCAGCGTGATCGCCGGGACGACGACCAGTGCCGCGATCAGCAGCCACCAGAAGTCGTCGGCGTGGCGCGACTGGCGCGCCACCAGCCACCACATCCACGCGAACAGCCCCCAGCCGACGATCACCGCGCACAGGTGCGCGGCGATCTGCAGGCGGTGGGCGAGGCGGGCGGGCCGGGCCCGGCTCACGCCGTCGCGGGCGCCGACCGGCGCAGGGCGGCGGTCAGGCCCAGGCCCAGCAAGGCCAGCGCGAGCGTGGCCGGCACCGGCACGGCGCTCGGCGGCAGCCGCGCCGTGGTCGGCACCAACTCCCAGGGCGTGTCACCGCCGCTGCGCCGCCAGCGCAGATCGACGACGCCGGCCTCGAGCCGGTTCCACATGCCGAGCTCGAAGCCGTACAGGCCGGTCGACAGCCAAAGCCCCTCGTCGAAGCCGTTGCGCTCGCGGGGATTCAGGAAATCCCGGCCGATCTCGACCGAGGCGCCGCCCGCGCCGAGCAGGCTGAAGAAGAAGCCGTCGTCGTTGAGCACGCTGAGGTCGTACCAGCCGGGGTCGCTGACCCGCACGTATCCGGTGAAGCGCGCGATCCAGTTCTCCTGCGCGCCCTCGGGCGTGCCGGCGCCGAACAAGGGCACCAGGGTGGTCGGGCCCCATTCGGCGGACCACAGCCGGTTGTAGACCGCGTTGCCGAAGTTGATGTCCGACACCGGCCCCGTCCAGGCGCCGACGAGGTCGCCGGAGCGCGCCGGGTCCTGCCAGGTCTGCCAGTCGGCGCGGCCCCACAGTCCGGTGCCCCAGGAGAACGATCCGATCGGGGCGCCCGTGCCGTAGCTGGCGCTTGATTCGTCCCACAGCACCGTGCTGCCGCGCCAGTCGCCCGGGACCTGGCGGAAGTCGGCCGCCGCGCCGGTGCCGGGGCCGAAGACCCCGGCGAACTGCGGCGCCAGCACGGTCGGCGCCGCATGGACGATGCCGCCGGCGCCGGCAGCGCAGACCAGGAGGGCGCCGACGACGGATCGGCTGCATGAACGGAAAGGTCGAGGCATGGTGATGATGTTCGCACCCGAGGGGCCATACTCCACCAGACTATGGTATCGGCCCTTGGTGGCGGCCCGAGCGCGCGCGCCAGCGGGCCGGGCCACCGAGTCGCGGGGGGTGGGCCGGCCCGCGGAGCAGGCAGGAGCAAGGCATGAGACTGAAGGACAAGGTGGCGATTGTCACCGGCGGCGCCAGCGGATTCGGCGCTGGCATCGCGCGCCGATTCGCGGCCGAGGGCGCCCGGGTCGTGATCGCCGACCTGAACCTGGACGCGGGCCTGGACCTGGCCGCCGTCGCCGCCGGTTCCACCGGCGAGGCCGGCCGTGCCGGTGCGGGTGGACGTGACCGATGCCGCGGACGTCCGCCTGATGATGGAGACCGCCGAACTGCACTTCGGGCGCCTGGACATCCTCGTCAACAACGCGGGCGTCACGCACCTGCCGCAGCCGCTGGAGGAAGTCGGCGAGGCCGACTTCGACCGCATCGTCGCGGTCAACATGAAGGCGATCTACCTCGCGATGCGCGAGGTCGTGCCGCGCTTCAAGGCGGCCAAGTCCGGCGTCGTGCTGAACATCGCCAGCACCGCCGGCGTCAGCCCGCGGCCGCGCCTGTCCTGGTACAACGCCAGCAAGGGCTGGGTGATCACCGCGACACGGGCGAACGCGGTCGAACTCGCGCCCTTCGGCATCCGCGTCAACGCGCTGAACCCGGTCGCCGGCGAGACGCCGCTGCTGAAGTCGTTCATGGGCGAGGACACGCCCGAGATGAGGGCGAAGTTCCTGTCGACGATCCCGCTCGGCCGCTTCTCGACGCCCGAGGACCTGGGCCACGCCGCCTGCTTCCTGTGCAGCGACGAGGCCTCGATGATCACCGGCGTGTGCATGGAGGTCGACGGCGGGCGCTGCATCTAGAGCTGGCTCAGCAGCAGCGCCGCCAGCACCAGCATCGTCGCGCCGATGCCGGCGTCCAGCCAGCGCCACGCGGCCGGGCGGGCGAACCACGGCGCGAGCAGGCGGGCGCCGTAGCCCAGTGCGCTGAACCAGGTGGCGCTGGCGGCCGCCGCGCCGAGCAGGAACCAGCCGCGCAGCGGCACCGGCTGCGCCGTGCCGACCGCGCCGACCAGCACGACCGTGTCGAGGTAGACGTGCGGATTGAGCAAGGTGAAGGCGGCGCACTGGGCGAGCGCGTCGCGCCGCCGCATCGGCGCGCCGGCGCGCACCGCCAGCACGTCGGGCCGCCAGGCACGCCACAGCGCGCGGATGCCGTAGCCGGCCAGGAAGAGGGCGCCACCGATCGTCAGCGCAGGCGCGAGCCAGGCGGCGGCCTCGAGCAGGCGGCCGAGGCCGAAGACGCCGCCGGCCATCAGCGCGGCGTCGGCGCCGGCGCAGAACAGCACGACGAGGCCGACGTGCTCGCGCTTGAGTCCCTGGCGCAGCACGAAGGCGTTCTGCGCGCCGATGGCGATGATCAGCGTCGCGCCGAGCGCGAAGCCGATCATCGCCACCTGCAGGATCTCGTGCGCGCCGCTCATCGGCGCGCATTGTCGACGGGTATCAGCGGCGGGCGTCGGCGGCCGCCAGATGGCGGTCGGCGGCGGCGTACAGGTCGCTCGCGAAGCCGGGCTCGCTGGCCTGATGCCGGCGCGCCATCTCGCGCACATGTGCCGCGTCGCGCGCCCGGATCGCCTCGTCGCTCGGGCGCCGCGCCCTGAAGTGCCGCGCCACCCGGACCAGCAGGTCGGCGGTCAACGCCACGACGTTGCGGCGCTGACCCGGCACGGCAGGCCAGGTCGACCAGGTGCGGGAGTTCATGGCGTCGATGCTCCCGCGATCACAGGCCGGCTTCGATCGTCGCGGCTGCGCGGCGCATCTGCGCGGCGACTTCCGGCGACGCGGCGAGGCGCATCGCGGCCTGGCGGCGCAGTTCGGCGGCGGCCCGACGGGCGCCGGCGGTCATCAGACCGGTCCAGATCCGCTTCAGCAGCGGCGCGGCCACGGGCGTGGCCATCGGCATGCGGGGCTGGTTCAGGACGGTGGTGGTCATCGTGGACTTCCTTTCGCGCCTAGGCGCGCTCTCAATGCTCTCTCGAGCGATGACCAGAGATTAGTGGTTTCCCGGACTAAACCAAATGAATGTTGGTCATGTAAGATATAAAGCAAGTTTATGTATTAGTCGCGCGTCTTGAACTTCCGGACCCTCGACCTGAACCTGTTGCGCGTGTTCGACACCCTGATGGCCGAGGGCAGCCTGACGCGAACGGCGGAGGTGCTGTCGATCACCCAGCCGGCGGCCAGCCACGCGCTCAAGCGCCTGCACGAGTCGATCGGCGAGGCGCTTTTCGTCCGCACCGCGCAGGGCATGAAGCCCACCGCCCGGGCGAGCGCGCTGTGGCCGCAGGTGCGCGACGCGCTCGACGAACTCGAGCAGGCGCTGGCGCCCAGCCGCTTCGACCCGCAGCGCGACCGCCAGGAGTTCCGGTTGACGATGCCCGACGCGGTGGCGGCCGTGCTCGCGCCGGCGATGGTCGCCGAGCTCGAGGAGAAGGCGGTGGTGTCCAACCTGCGCTTCATGCCGCTCGTCACCCGCGATCCGCGCCAGATCCTGCTCGACGGCGCCACCGACATCGCGGTCGGCCACTTCCCCGGCGTGATGAGCCTGATCGACGGCAGCGACGAACGGCCGGCACTGCGCCATCAGATCCTGCACCAGTCGGGTTTCGTCTGCGTGATGCGCGAGGGGCACCCGCTCGCCACGGAGGAGGTCACGCTGGACCGCTTCTGCGAGGCCCATCACCTGCTGCTGAGCCTGGCCGGGCGCAGCCATGGCACCGTCGACGAGGTGTTGGCCGGCTTCGGCCGCACGCGGCGGGTCGTTCTGACGGTGAATCAGTACCAGACCGCGGGCCGCGTGCTGGCGCACTCCGACCTGATCACGGTGCTGCCGCTGTCGCTGCTGTCGGCGGTCGGCTGGCGCGAGCGTCTGGTGACGCGGCCGGCGCCGGTCTTCCTGGCGCCGCTGGCGGTCGAGATGATGTGGCTGTCGCGCCGCGAGCGCGAGCCGGCGCACGCCTGGCTCCGCGGCCTGGTCGAGCGCAGCGCGAAATTCAGCTGAGAGCCCCATTGGGCCGGGCTGCGCCCGGCCCGCCCCCCGAGGGGGTCAGGGCGCCCGGCGAAGCCGGTTCACCCTGAGAGCACGGCCGCCATCGCCGTCGCGGTGCGCTCGACGTTGGCGCTGTTCAGCCCGGCCACGCACATGCGGCCGGAGCGCACCAGGTAGACGCCGAACTCCTCGCGCAGCCGGTCCACCTGCGCCGGCGTGAGGCCGGTGTAGCTGAACATGCCGCGCTGGGTCAGGAAGTAGCCGAAGTCGCGCCCGGGCACGCGCGCCGCGATCACGTCGTGCAGCCGCCGACGCATCGCCAGGATGCGCTCGCGCATCGCCGCCACGTCGGCCTGCCAGGCGCTGCGCAGCTTCGGGTCGGTCAGCACCCGGCTGACGATGCCGGCGGCGTGGATCGACGGGCTCGAGTAGTTGCGCCGCACGCCGGCCTGGAGCTGGCCGAAGACGAGCTCGGCCT
>CALJUI010000221.1 GCA_937975735.1 uncultured Rubrivivax sp. | reverse complement strand
AACGACGAGCGCCTGGCGGCCAAGGCCGCGGACAAGCTGCCCGACCTGGAGGCCAGTTCGCGGATCGGCGATCAGGCCGCGCTCGAGCGCAAGCGGGCGGTCGTGCAGGCCGCGCTCGAGCGCGCTCGCGCGCGGCGGTCGAAGGACCAGCCGTGACGCCCGACGGCGTCGAGGCCTTCTTCGCCACGCTGGCCGAGGCCAACCCGGCACCGCAGTCCGAGCTGGTCTTCACGAGCGTGTTCGAGTTGCTGATCGCGGTGCTGCTGTCGGCCCAGGCCACCGACGTCGGCGTCAACAAGGCCACCCGGGCCCTGTTCGCCCGCGCACCGACCCCGCAGCGCATGCTCGCGCTCGGCCTGGAGCAGGTCACCGAGCACATCCGCACGATCGGCCTGTACCGCACCAAGGCCCGCCACGTGATCGCGACCTGCCGGCTGCTCGTCGAGCGGCATGGCGGCCAGGTGCCGTCCACGCGCGAGGCGCTGCAGGCGCTGCCGGGCGTCGGCCGCAAGACCGCCAACGTCGTGCTCAACGTCGCCTTCGGCGCGCCGACGATCGCCGTCGACACCCACATCTTCCGCGTCGCCAACCGCACCGGGCTGGCCCCCGGCAAGGACGTGCGGGCCGTGGAATCGGCCCTGGAGCGGCGCGTGCCGGCGCGCTATCTTGAGCATGCCCACCACTGGCTGATCCTGCACGGACGCTACGTCTGCCAGGCGCGCAGGCCGCGGTGCGAGGTCTGCGCGGTGCGGGCCTGGTGCGACCACGCGCACCTACAATCGCCGCGGGAGTGAAGCTCAGATGTCGACGCTCGAAGACTTGGCCGACCGGATAGAACGCTTGGTCATGCGCCACGAGGAGCTCAAGCGAGCGCATGCGCTGCTCGAGCAGCAGCTCGGGGCGGTCGCTGGCGAGCGCGACAGCCTGCGCCAGCGCCTGACCGCGGCACGCGCACGGATCGACAGCCTGCTGGCGCGCCTGCCGGCCGAGCCCGAGGACAGCCGGAGCACCGAATGAAGCAGATGGAAGTGACCATCCTCGGCCAGAGCTACAAGCTCGGCTGCCCGGACGGCGGCGAGGACTCGCTGCTCGCCGCGGTGGCCGCGGTGGACCGCGAGATGAGCGCGATCCGCGACGCCGGCAAGGTCAAGGCGCGCGAGCGCATGGCGGTGCTCGCAGCGCTGAACCTGGCCTACCAGCTGGCCGAGCGTCCCGCTGCCGCCCCGTCCCCTGCGGCGGCAGCGGCGGCCCCGACCGCGCCGGGCGTCGACGTCGATGCGCTCGTCAGGCGCATCGACGCCGTGCTGCAAGACGACGGCCTGCTGATCTAGTCCGGCGCGCCGCCCATGGCCCGAGTCCTCCACCGGATGCTCGGCGCCGGCCTGGCCGCAGGCCTGGCCGGCTGCGCCTCGCCACCGCCGTCGCCGATGGCCGCACCGGACACCGCGCGGCCCACCGAGTCGCCGGTCTTCGAGGAGACGCGCAGCGCCGTGCGTTCGACCGCGGAGTGGCTGGCGCGGGGTGTCGACGGCTGGTTCGGCGACCAGCCCTTCGAGGACGGCGGCAAGGTCACCGACGGCCGCCTCAGCGTCGGCCTGCTGCACCGCGAGGACGACGGCACCAGCGTCAACCTGAGGTTCAACGCACGCTTTCGCCTGCCGAACCTCGAGAAGAGCGCCTATCTGTTTGTCGGGCGGGACAACCCGCGCGACGTCGTGACCGACAAGCAAGACACCTTAACGCGCCAGCAGCGCCTGCTGCCGAAAGGTGCCGACGACCGCCGCTTCATCGCGGGCTTCGGCCTGTCGCCGACCGACGCGCTGGGGTTTCGGGTCGGCTTTCGCGGCGGCCTGAAGCCCTATGCCCAGCTGCGCTACAGCAAGCCCTGGGACTTGTCGGAGCGCAACCGGCTCGAGTTCCGCCAAACCCTGTTCTGGACCGTCGACGACCACGTCGGCGCCACCGCCGCGCTGTCCTACGAGCACGCGCTGTCGCCGACGCTGGCGGCACGCTGGCTGAACGCGCTGACGATCACGCAGGTCGTCAAGAAGGCCGAGTGGTCGAGCGGCCTCGGGGTCTTCAAGGCGATGGGCGAGCAGCGTTTGCTGACGTTGGAAGCACTGGCCAACGGCCGGCAGGGCAGCGGCGTCGGCGTCATCGACTACGGGCTGCAGACGCGCTGGGAGCAGCCGCTCGGGCGCGACTGGCTGCTCGGCGAACTCGTGATCGGCCACTTCTGGCCGCGGCCGGATCCGCTGCTCCCGCGCAGCCGCGCCTGGGCCGTCGGCACGACGCTGAAGCTGAAGTTCTGACCGCCGGATCGCCGTCAGGCGATCACCGACTGCTGCGCGATGCCGGCGTCGACCAGCACGTGCTGGCCGGTCATGCCGTCGCTGTCGTCGGCGGCCATGAACAGCGTCGCGCGTGCGACGTGGCCCGCATCGAGCCGGATCTTCAGGCACTGCGCGTCCAGGAAGGCCTGGTCGGCCGCGGCGTCGCGGTGCAGCGCGGTCTGCCGCTCGGTGACGATGGCACCGGGCACGACCGCGTTGACGCGGATGTTCCGCGGCCCCAGCTCGCGCGCCAGCGTCCGCGTCAGGCCCAGGATGCCGGCCTTGGCGGTCGTGTAGCCGACCAGGTTCGGCCGCCCGCGCATCCAGCTCACCGAGCCCATGTTGATCACGCTGCCGCCGCCGGCCTCGGCCATCGCCGAGGCGACCGCCTGGATCGCGAAGAAGTAGTGCTTCAGGTTCAGCGCCAGCCGGTCGTCCCAGAACTCGGAGGAGACCTCCTCCATCGCATGGCGGTCGTCGCGGCCGGCGTTGTTGACCAGCACGCGCACCGGCCCGAGCTCGGCGATCACCCGCGCCAGCAGCGACTGGTAGGCGGCGACGTCGCGCACGTCGCAGGCGGCGTACCAGGGCGCCGCGTGGCCGGCGGCGAGGCACTCGTCGATCAGCGCCTGGCCGCCGCCCTCGCGCGTGCCGCAGAAGGCGACCTTTGCCCCCTGCGCGGCGAAGGCACGGACCAGTTCGGCCCCGATGCCCGAGCTGCCGCCGGAGACGAAGACGAGCCGGCCCTTCAGCGAGGGATAGCTGGCAAAGCTCACGGCAGCACCTCGCTGATCTGGACCACGCGGCCCTCGTCGATGCTCCTGTGCGCGGCCAGCCCGGTGGCGACGCTGCGCAGGCCCTCCTCCAGGCCGATCTCGGCCGGCCGCCCTTCGCGCACGGCGGCGGCGAAGCGCTGGTGCTCGACGTAGGACGCGCCGAAGTGCTGGCCGAGGTACTTGATGTTGGTGTCGCGCACCTGCCGCACCGCCACGCCCTTGCCGGTGCCCGAGGGCTGGCCCCAGACTTCGCGCCGGCCCCAGTCCTCGCGCCGGCCGAAGCGCAGCACGCCGGACGGCAGCAGCGACTCGAGCTTGCCTTCGTCGCCGACGATCGTGATGTGCTCGTTGTCGATCGAGTTCTCGGCGAACATGCACAGGTCCAGGTGGGCGCGAGCGCCGCTGGGGTAGTCGACGATCACGAAGGCGTTGTCGAGGATGTCGGGGCGCCGACCGGCGTAGGACTCGTCGAGGTGGTTGACGTCCTGCGCGCCGGAGGCGAACACACGCCGAGGGCGCTCGCGCAGGATCAGGTCCATCAGGTTGAAATAGTGGCAGCACTTCTCGACCAGGGTGCCACCGGTGTTGGCCGAGAAGCGGTTCCAGTCGCCGACCTTCGGGTAGAAGGGCTCGCGGTGCTCGCGGATCGCCACCTGCACCAGCCGCCCCACCCGCCCCTCGTGGGCGAGCCGGATCATCTCGGCCACCGGCGGCATGTAGCGGTATTCCTGCGCCACCCAGGTGATCGCCCGGCGGCCTTTCGCGCGCTCGAGCAGGTCCAGGCCGTCCTCGATGCGGGTCACCAGCGGCTTCTCGACCAGGATGTGCAGATCCGTCGCCAGCGCGTCGCGCATCATCTGCACGTGCGTGAAGTTCGGCGTGGCGATCGCGACCGCGTCGCACAGACCGCTGTTCAGCAGCTCTCGATGGTCGTCGAAGACCTGTGGCTCAAAGCGCCCCAGCGCCAGCGTCGCGTCGATGCTCGGCCGGTGCGGATCGGCGATCGCCGTGACCTCGGCACCGCCGAGCGCGGCCAGGTTCTCGACATGCTCGCGGCCCATGCTGCCGCAGCCCACAATGCCCCAGCGGATGACGTCCATCCTCAACCTTTCAATCCACCCTGCGTGAGCCCGCCGACGACGCGCTCCTGGAACACCGCAATCAGCACCGCGATCGGAACGATGGCGACCACCAGCGCCGCCGAGATCACCGGCCACGGGAATACGAACTCGGTCTGGTACAGCGTGATGCCGACCGGCAAGGTCCGCATCGACGGGCTCGAGTTCAGGCTCAGGGCGAGCAGGAACTCGTCCCAGGCGTTGACGAAACTCAGGATGCCGGCGGTGAACACGCCCGGCGCGGCCAGCGGCACCACCACGCGCCACAGCGCGCCGAGCCGCGTGCAGCCGTCGATCATCGCCGCGTTCTCCAGGTCGCGCGGGATGCTCTGGAAGAAGCTGACCAGCACCAGCGTGCACACCGGCAGGCTCAGCACCGTGTAGGGCAGCACCAGCGCGATGTAGGTGTTGAGCAGGCCCAGCCCGCGCATCGTCTCGAAGATCGGCACCAGCAGCGTGATCAGCGGGAACATGCTGCTGGCGACGATCGCCGTCAGCACCCATTGGCGCGACTTCAGGTTCAACCGCGCGATCGCGTAGGCGGCCAGCGCCGACACGAACAGCGTCACCACGGTCGAGATCGCCGCGACCGCGGCGCTGTTCATCAGGAAGCGCCACAGCGGCTGGTCGGTGAAGGCGGCGACGTAGTTCTGCAGCGTCGGGCTGCGCGGCAGGTAGCTGATCGGCCGCGTGACCAGCTCGGCCTCGGTCTTCAGCGATGTCAGCAGGATCCAGACCGCCGGGAAGAAGCCGTTGATCACCACGATCGCGGCGGCGATCCAGCGCAGCCGCGGACCGGACCAGATCGAGGTGTGGACGGGTGCCGTCATGCTTGGTTCGCGATGCGCCGCAGATAGATCGCGGTGACCGCCAGCGACAGGATGAACATGAACACCGCCAGCGTCGAGCTGTAGCCGATGTCGCCGTACTCGATCGAGTTCTTGTGGATCAGCATCGCGAGCGTTTCGGTCGAGTTGCCCGGACCGCCGCGCGTCATCGTGTAAGGGATGTCGAAGGTCTGCAGCGCGGTGATGGTGCGGAAGATCAGCGCGACGACGATCGACGGCATCAGCATCGGCAATGTGATCTCGCGGAACTGCTGCCACTTGGACGCGCCGTCGACCTCGGCCGCCTCGTACAGCGATGACGGGATCATCTGCAGCCCGGCGAGCAGGATCAGCGCCATGAAGCTCGAGCTCTTCCAGACGATCGTCACGCAGATCGCGGTCATCGCCCATCCGGGGCGCAGCAGCCACATCGTCGGCTCGGCGCCGGCGCGCTGCGCCAGGTCGTTCACGAAGCCGTACTCGGTGTGGAAGAACCACGCGAAGATCAGGCCGGCAAAGGCCAGCGGCAGCGCCCAGGGCAGCAGCAGCGCCAGCCGCACCGGCCAGCGCCGCTTGAACGGCAGGTTGGCCAGCAGCGCCAGCCCGAGCCCCATCACCAGCGCCCCCGGCACCGTCACCAGCGTGATCAGCACCGTGTTCCAGGTCGCGGTCCAGAAGTCCTTGTCCTGGACCACCAGCAGATAGTTCTCGAAGCCGACGAAGCTGCCCTGGCCGCCGCCCTGCAGCCGCAGATCGAAGAAGCTGTTGAAGATCAGCTTGGCGATCGGATAGACGACGATCAGCGCCAGCAGCGCGAACGCCGGCAGCAGGAGCAGGAAGCCCAGCGTCCTGTCCGACGGATCGCGCAGCTTGGCCAGCATCGCCGCTTCGAGCTCAGCGCATCACGCGGCGCAGGCGGTTCTCGATCTCGTCGACGCCCTCGGCCGCCGTCTTGGTGCGCGCCAGCACCGCGCTCGTCGTCGTGCGGATCACGTCGCTGACCTCGCCGTAGCGATCGCTCTTCGGGCGACTCTTGCCGGCGACGACGACCGCGGCGGCGTCCTTGAACCAGGGCACGGCCTTGGTGACGTCGGCGTCGGTGTAGGTCTGCGGGTAGACCGGCATCAGCGAACCTTCGACGGCGAGGAACTTGCTCGCCTCCGGGCTGCTCATGAAGCGCACCAGCTTGGCCGCCTCGGCCTTGCTCTTGCTGAAGGCGCTGACGGCCCACTGCCAGCCGCCGATGCAGGTGGCGCTCTTGCCGCCGGCCATCGCCGGCAGCGGCATCACGCCGACCTTGCCTTGGACCGTCGAGTCCTTGTCGGCCTGGAAGCGGTCCCAGGCGAAGCCCCAGTTGATCGCGAAGACCACCTGGCCGGCCTTGAACTCGTTGACCGTGTCGCCGGTCTTGACCTCGGCGATGTTCTTCTTCATCACGCCCTGGTCCACCAGGCCGAGCCAGGTCTGCAGGCCCTTCGTGGCGGCGGCCTTGTCCAGCGTCATCTTGCCGCCGGCGTCGTTGAACTCCTTGCCCTGGCTCCAGTACGGCAGCAGGAAGGTGCAGACCGCGCCTTCGATCGGCGCGCCCTGGATCGACAGGCCCTGCAGCGCCGGGTTGCCCTCGGCGGCGAGGATCTTCTTCGAGGCCGCGGCCAGCTCGTCCCAGGTCTTGGGCTCACTGATGCCGTGCTTGGTCAGCAGGTCCTTGCGGTAGTACATGAACATGCTGTCGGCGAAGGCCGGCAGCGCGGCGATCTTGCCGTCGACGACGTTGGCGCTGGCGTACACCGGCAGGTAGGGCGACAGCACCGCGGCCGGCTCGCCGAGGTAGCTGTTCAGCGGCTCGACCCAGCCCGAGCTGAAGTACTGCGCCGGGTTGACGACGTCGATCATGAACACGTCGATCGCCGAGTCCTTGGCGTTGAGCACGGTGCTCAGGTACTGGCGCTGCAGCTCGCTGGTCGCGCCGCCGGTCTCGATGTCGATCTTCACGCCCGGATTCTTCGCCTGGTACTGGTCGAAGAGCTTGCGCATCAGGTCGGGGCGCTGGTTCTGGCCGCCGGAGAACACGCGCAGCGTGGTCTGGGCGTAGGCGCTGCCGGTGGACAGGGCGGTCAGCAGCGCGACGGCGGCAACCGCGAAGGTGGTGCGACGTTTCATCGTTGTCTCCTGGTGGTCGGGGTGATCAGACGGCCGCCCCGTTGTCGGCGTTGAACAGGTGCATGTGACGCGGGTTGAGGTGCACGGTCAGCTCGCTGCCCGGCGCGTGCTGGAACGAGGCCGGCAGCCGCGCGACCATCTCGCGCTCGCCGACCGCCAGCGTGACCAGGGTCTCGGCGCCGAGCGGCTCGAGCAGCGCGACCCGGGCCGCGACCGCGATGTCGGCGTCGTGCTCGCGCGCGAGCCGGATGTTCTCGGGCCGGATGCCGAACGTGCAGATGCCGGCCGGTGCGCGCGAGGCCAGTTCGCGCGGCAGCGCGATGCGCGCGCCGCCGAGGTCGGCGCCGTCCGCGTCGAGCCGGCACTCGACGAGGTTCATCGGCGGCGCGCCGGTGAAGCCGGCGACGAAGAGCGCCGCCGGCCGGTTGTAGATCGCGTCCGGCGTGTCGTACTGCATCAGCCGCCCGGCGCTGAGCACCGCGATGCGGTCGGCCAGCGTCATCGCCTCGACCTGGTCGTGCGTGACGTAGACGATCGTCGTGCCCAGTCGCTGGTGCAGGCGCTTGATCTCGCTGCGCATCTCGTTGCGCAGCTGGGCGTCCAGGTTCGACAGCGGCTCGTCGAACAGGAAGACCTTGGGCTGGCGCACGATCGCGCGGCCGATCGCGACGCGCTGGCGCTGGCCGCCGGACAGCGCCGCCGGCCGGCGGTCGAGCATGTGGTCGATCTTCAGCAGCCGCGCGGCGTCCATCACGCGGCGGTCGATCTCGGCCTCGTCGGTCTTGCGCAGGCGCAGGCCGAAGGCCATGTTCTCGTACAGGGTCTTGTGCGGGTACAGCGCGTAGTCCTGGAACACCATCGCGATGTCGCGGTCGCGCGGCGCGAGCGGATTGACGACCCTGTCGCCGATCCTCACTTCGCCGCCGGTGATGCCCTCCAGCCCGGCGATCATGCGCAGCAGCGTGCTCTTGCCACAGCCCGACGGCCCCACGAAGACGACGAACTCGCCGTCGCGGATCTCCAGGTCGATGCCATGGATGACGGTCTGCTTGCCGTCATACGACTTGGTGACGCCCGCGAGGCCGACGCCCGCCATCAGTAGCCCCCTTCGATCTTCTTGGCCGTGCCGTCGCGCAGCAGCTTCAGCGCCCCGGTGGCGGCGCGCATGTACAGGCCCAGGTCGGAGGCCAGGCCGACGAAGTCGTAGCCCTTGGCGCGGAAATGCCGGACCTGCTCGACGGTGCCGACGACGGTGCCGATCGGCTTGCCGGCGGCCTTCGCGCGCCGGGCGGCGTCCTCCATCGCCGCGACCACGCTGGCGTGACCGATCTGCCCCGGCAGGCCCATCGTGCCGGCCAGGTCGCCCGGGCCGACGAAGAGCGCGTCGACGCCCGGCACGCCGGCGATCGCCTCGAGCCGCTCCATCGCCTGCGGCGTCTCGATCTGCACGATCACGCCCTGCCCGGCGTTCGCCGTGGTCATGTAGTTCGGCACGGTGCCGAACTTCGATGCCCGGCTCATGCCGGCCATGCCGCGGACCCCTTCCGGCGGATAGCGCGTGGCGGCCACCGCTCGCGCGGCTTCTTCGGCGTCCTGCACGAACGGGAACAGCAGCGTCGTCGCGCCGGCGTCGAGCACGCGCTTGACCATCACGGTGTCGTTCCATGGCACCCGCACGATCGGCACCATCGGCGTGCCCAGCGTGGCCTGCAGCATCGACACCAGCGTCGACAGGTCGATCGGCGTGTGCTCCATGTCGAGCACCGCCCAGTCGAAGCCGGCGTGGCCGGTGGCTTCGGTCAGCAGCGGGCTGGCCGACATGACCCAGGCGCCCAGCGGCGCCTGGCCCCGGGCCGCCTCCAACATCGCGCGGAATGCATTCATGGCTGTGTTCCTAGAAGATCGGCGGCTCGGGCGTCGGCTCGGTGCCCTGCAGGAAGTCGAGGTCGCAGCCCTGGTGGGCCTGCGTCACGTGCTGCTGGTACAGCCGCGCGAAGCCACGCTTGTAGGGCGACGCCGGCGGCGTCCAGGCGGCGCGCCGCGCGGCCATCTCGTCGTCGCCGATGCACAGCGAGATGCGACGCGCCGGCAGGTCGAGCTCGATCGTGTCACCGGTGCGCACCAGCGCCAGCGGACCGCCGACCGCCGCCTCCGGGCTGACGTGCAGCACGCAACTGCCGTAGTGGGTGCCGCTCATGCGCGCGTCGCTGATGCGCACCATGTCGCGCACGCCCTTTTCCAGCAGCTTCTTCGGGATCGGCAGGTTGCCCCACTCGGGCATGCCCGGCGCGCCGACCGGGCCGCCGCCGCGCAGCACCAGGACGCTGTCCTCGTCCACCTCCAGCGCCGGGTCGTCGATGCGCGCCTTCATGTCGGCCGGCCCGTCGAAGACGATGGCGCGGCCGCGGTGGCGGAAGAAGCGCTCGCTCGCCGCGCTGGGCTTCATCACGCAGCCGTCCGGCGCGAGGTTGCCGCGCAACACGGCGAAGGCGCCGCTGCTGCTGACCGGCTTGTCGAGCGGCCGGATGACGTCGTCGTCGAGCACCTCGCGGCCTTCGAGGCTGGCGCCGAGGGAGCGGCCGCTCACCGTCATCTCGTCGAGCGACAGCCGGTCGCGCAGACGGATCATCAGTGCCGGCAGGCCACCGGCGTAGTGGAAGTCCTCCATCAGCTTGTCGCCGCTGGGGAACAGGTTGACCAGCACCGGCACCTCGCGGCCGAGGCGATCGAGGTCGTCCAGCGTCAGCGCGACACCGGCGCGGCCGGCCATCGCCAGGATGTGCACCGCGGCGTTGGTCGATCCGGCGATCGCCATCAGCACCGTCGCGGCGTTCAGGAAGGCGCCGCGGGTCAGGATCTTCTGCGGCGTCAGCCCCTCGCGGACCATGCCGACGATGCGCTCGCCGCAGGTCGTGGCGTGGCGCACGTGCGCCGAGTCCATCGCCGGGATCGCGGTCGAGCCGGGCAGCGCCAGGCCGAGCGCCTCGACGATCGAGGTCATCGTGCTCGCGGTGCCCATCGTGTTGCAGGTGCCGGGGCTGCGCGTCATGTGCTGCTCGAGCGCGACCCACTCGGCCTGGCCGATCTTGCCGGCCTGCAGTTCGTCCCAGTACTTGCGCGTGTGCGTGCCGGCGCCGACCGTGCGCGACTCGCAGCCGGTCTCGGTGCGGCGCAGATAGCGGTCGTTGAGCATCGGCCCGGCGGCGCAGAAGATCGTGGGCACCCCGGCGCTGGTGGCGCCCATCACGGTGCCCGGCGTCGTCTTGTCGCAGCCGGCGAGCAGCACGACGCCGTCGACCGGGTGCGAGCGGATCAGCTCCTCGACCTCCATCGCCAGCAGGTTGCGGTAGAGCATCGTGGTCGGCTTGACCATCACCTCGCCCAGGCTCAGCGCAGGCAGTTCGAAGGGCGTGCCTCCGGCCATCAGCACCCCGCGCTTGACCGACTCCGCGCGCTCGCGCAGGTGGGCGTGGCAGGGCGACAGGTCGCTCCAGGTGTTGACGATGCCGATGCAGGGCTTGGCCAGCACGTCCTCGCGCCGCAGCCCCATCTGCTGCATGCGCTGGCGGTGGCCGAAGCCGCGCATGCCGGCATCGGTGAACCAGCGCGGACTGCGCAGCGGCTTCTTGTCGTCGGCCATCAGGGTTGATCCGGTTCCAGCGGGCTTTGTTACCGCTAACATTACGTGGTCTGCCGACCGACGTCCATCAGGGTTAAACCTCACCATGCCGCCTGTCCAGCCGCCCCGCCAGCGCCGTGGCCACGGCCGCGTGACGCTGCGCGACGTCGCCGCCGCAGCCGGCGTCACCGCGATCACCGTGTCGCGCTACCTGCGTTCGCCGCAGCTGGTCGCGGCGGACACCGCGGCGTCGATCCAGGCGGCACTGGGCGAGACCGGCTACGTGCCGAACAAGCAGGCCGGCCTGCTGGCCAGCGGCCGCTCGGACATCGTCGCGGCGCTGGTGCCCAACCTGGCCCACTCGATCTTCGCCGAGACGCTGCAGGGCCTGTCCGACACCTTCGCCGAGGCCGGGCTCGAGATGCTGCTGGCCGCCACCGGCTACTCGCTCGATCGCGAGGAAGCGCAATTGCGCGCGGTGCTCGGCTGGCAGCCGCGCGCGCTGGTCGTCACCGGCCACCACCACACCGCGGGGGCGCGCAAGCTGCTGCTCGAGGCGCAGGCG
>CALJUI010000220.1 GCA_937975735.1 uncultured Rubrivivax sp. | reverse complement strand
GGCCTGGAGGCCGTGTACCTGTCGGGCTGGCAGGTCGCCGCCGACGGCAACACGTCCGAGACGATGTACCCGGACCAGTCGCTGTACGCCTACGACTCGGTGCCGACCATGGTCCGCCGCATCAACAACACCTTCCGCCGCGCCGACGAGATCCAGTGGTCGCGCGGCGTCGGCCCCGGCGACAAGGGCTTCATCGACTACTACCTGCCGATCGTGGCCGACGCCGAGGCCGGCTTCGGCGGCGTGCTCAACGCCTTCGAGCTGATGAAGAACATGATCGCCGCCGGTGCCGCCGGCGTGCACTTCGAGGACCAGCTCGCCGCGGTCAAGAAGTGCGGCCACATGGGCGGCAAGGTGCTGGTGCCGACGCAGGAGGCCTGCGAGAAGCTGATCGCCGCGCGCTTCGCGGCCGACGTGATGGGCGTGCCGACCATCGTGCTGGCGCGCACCGACGCCGAGGCCGCCAACTTGCTGACGAGCGACCACGACGCCAACGACAAGCCCTTCCTGACCGGCGAGCGCACGCCCGAGGGCTTCTACCGCGTCAAGAACGGCCTGGAACAGGCCATCAGCCGCGGCGTGGCCTACGCGCCCTATGCCGACCTGGTGTGGTGCGAGACCGGCACGCCGGACCTGGGCTTCGCGCGCGAGTTCGCGCAGGCGGTGCACGCCAAGCACCCGGGCAAGCTGCTGAGCTACAACTGCTCGCCGTCGTTCAACTGGAAGAAGAACCTCGACGACGCGACGATCGCCAAGTTCCAGGACGAGCTCTCGGCGCTGGGCTACAAGTACCAGTTCATCACCCTCGCGGGCATCCACATCAACTGGTACAACACCTTCAAGTTCGCGCACGACTACGCGCGCGGCGAGGGCATGAAGCACTACGTCGAGCAGGTGCAGGAGCCGGAATTCAAGGCGCGCGAGCAGGGCTACACCTTCGTGTCGCACCAGCAGGAGGTCGGCGCCGGCTACTTCGACGACGTCACCACCGTGATCCAGGGCGGCTCGTCCAGCGTCAAGGCGCTGACCGGCTCGACGGAGGAAGAGCAGTTCCACTGATCGGCACCGGCCTGAAATGAAAACGCCCGGCTTGGCCGGGCGTTTCGCTGTCCTCGTCAGAGGTACGGTCAGGCCATCCCTGTGCGGCGGCGACGAGAAGCCCAAACGCCCAGGCCGAGCGCCAGGGCCGTCAGTGGCAGCGCGCCGGGCTCGGGCACGGCGGTCGACGCCACCCGCCAGTCGAAGACCGAGTCCATCCGGCCGGACAGATTGAACCCCAATGAACCCGAGACGTTGCCCGGCGAGATCAGCCACAGGGTGTACGAGGCACCCGGCGTCAGGTTCGCGCTGAACTGCCCGCTGGCGGCGGGATCGAAAGCGTCCAGCAGATTGATCGACTGGAGCAGTTCAGGCCCGCCTTCGACTTCGATCTGCCAGCCCTGCAGTCCGAAACGGTCGCCGGTGGCGGTGACCAGGTAGTCGACGATCAGCGCCGTATCGCCGACTCCTGCCGTGAGCTCGTAGCTGAAGTTTCGTCCGACGAACGCCACGGCGGCGTCGACGCCACTGGCCGCAACGTCCCAACCCATCCCCGTGAACGCGACGCGTCCGGCATTCGCATCGGTCCAAACGGCCTCGCCCGCGCCGACCATCCGCGCGCGGTTGCCTGCACCATCCGTCGCAACGGTATCGACCGCCACCGCCAGCGTCGACAGCGGCGCGCCCCAGCCATTGGCGGAGACGTCGCCCACGGGCGCGCCGCCGAGCACGACCGAGCTTTCGAGCCGCAACGTCGCCGAGAGCGCGAGCGCTGCTTGCGCCGCCATCGACAGCGCCATCAGACCGATGCCGGTCCCCCACTGCCACTTGTTCATGGATGCCCCGGGAAGTTGGAATGGCACGCAGTCTAGTGGGCAGGCCTGGCCGCCCGGGCCACCTGTTCGCGGGGGTGGACGCAGTCCGCACCCGCTACATCGACGCCTCCAGCATCTGCCGATAGTCCTCCCGCGTCGCGATGCGCGGATTGGTCTTGTGGCAGTGGTCGGCCATCGCGCCGTCGATCACGCGCTCGAACAGGTCGGGCGTCACGCCCATCGCCTTCAGACCCGTCGGCAGGCCGAGTCGTGCGCTCATCGCCTTGACCGCGTCGGCGACCTCGTGGCCCGCGGCGTCGCAGCCGGGCAGGCCCATCGCGCGCGCCATGCGCTGCAGGCGCCGCTCGCGCTGGATCGACTCGGCCGACGCGTTGAAGCGGATCACCGCCGGCAGGAAGACCGCATTGAGCGTGCCGTGGTGAAGCTTCGGGTTCACGCCGCCCAGGCTGTGGCTGAGCGAGTGCACGCAGCCCAGCCCCTTCTGGAACGCGAGCGCGCCCTGGGCGCTGGCACTCATCATGTGCCAGCGCGCCTCGCGGTCCTGGCCGTCGCGCGTCGCCCGCTCGATGTGCGCCCAGCCGCGCTCCAGCCCGTCGAGCGCGATGCCGTCGGCCGGCGGATTGACCGCCGGCGCCATGAAGGTCTCCATGCAGTGCGCGATCGCGTCCATGCCTGTCGCCGCGGTCAGCCCCGGCGGCAGGCCCAGGGTCAGTTCGGGGTCGAGCAGCGCGATCTTCGGTACCAGGTGCCAGCTGTGGAAGCCGAGCTTGCGACCGTCGTCGACGATAAGGATCGCGCCGCGCGCCACCTCGCTGCCGGTGCCGGCGGTGGTCGGCACCGCGATCAG
>CALJUI010000219.1 GCA_937975735.1 uncultured Rubrivivax sp. | reverse complement strand
GCAGCGCGAGCGAGCGGGTCAGTGCCGGCGGCGGCTGCAGTGGCAGCTCGGCGCTGGCGCGCAGCTGGTGGGCGCGCCAGCTGCCGCCGAGCTCGGCGCGCACCGCGGGCACGCGTTGCTCGCCCCAGGCCAGCCGGGTCGCGTTCAGCCGGGCCGAGACCGGTGCATCGCGGTCACTGGCGAGCTGCCATTCGAAGCTCGCGCGCTCCAGGCCGAGCGGCCCGCTGCGCAGCGCCTCGACCTTGGCTTCGCCCTCGGTGCGCAGCGCCGGCCAGCGGCCGCTGGCGCGAAGCTGCGCGACCAGCTGGCCTTGCTTCGGCGCCCAGGCCGCCGCATCGGGCGCCAGCGCGACGATCGGCGCCAGCGCGGCCAGCGCCGGGGCGTTCACGTCGAGCTGCCAGCGATCGTCGGCGCCGTCTCCGAGTGGGCGCGCGCGGCCATCGAGCACGATCCGGTTGCCGCCGGCATCCAGCGTCGCGGCGATGCGCGTGCCGGTCTCCTGTCGCAGGTCGACCTGCGCCGACAGCGGCACGCCGGCGAGCTGCGATGAATCGATCACCACACGCCCCTGGCCGGCCAGGCGCTGCAGCACCTGCATCGGCGGCAGCCGCTCGGCGCCGCTCGGCAGCGTCAGCGCCAGTGTCCACCGGCCGTTCAGCCGGTGCGGCCCACGCTGCCAGCTCGACCCGGCCGGCCCCTGCCACCAGGGCAGCGGGTCGAAGTCGACGAGCTCGCCTCGGCTCTCGAATGCCCAGCCGGCGGCGCCGCGACGGGCGCTGGCGCTGGCCTCGGCGCGGGCCGCGCCGGCGCTCGCCCGCAGCTGCTCGAGCTCGACCAGGCCATCGCGGGCGCGTGCCTTCAGTGCCAGCTGCACCGGTTGCGGCGCACCCTCGACCAGGCCGTCGAGCCGGGTGTCGAGCGACACCGTGACCGGCCCGGCCGGCGCGGCGGCCGCCGGGTCCGGCGACGGCAGCGCGTCGACCACCAGGCTCACCGGGCCGTCCAGCTGCATCGGCGCGGCACGGCCGTCCAGGCGCTGCGGGGTCAATGCCTCGATGCGCGTGTCGAGCGTCAGCCGCGAACCCAGCCACTGCCCGGCGCCGCGCCAGCGGCCGGCGTTCGCCGCCGCGTCGCCGAAGCCGATGTCGAAGCGCGAGATCGCCACGCGCTCGGGTGAGGTCGGCGTCGCCTCGATCGCCAGCGCGATCTCGCGCAGCGGCAGGCGACCTTCGTCCCAGCGTCCGGGGGCGCGGTTGCTGGCCTGCAGCTCGGCCTGCATCGGCTGGTCCAGCGCGCGGCTGCGCAGCACCGCACGGCCCTGCAGGCGCGTCTGCGGCAAGGCGCTCGACAGCGCCGACAGGTCCAGCGCCTGGGTCTCGGCGGCCAATGCGGCGAGCGGCCAGCGCTCGAACGGCGTCAGCGTCGACGTCGCGCGCAGCGACGCGGCACCGCGGCCGGCGTCGCTGCTCAGCCGGGCCTCGAGTTCGATGCGCTCGAGCGTGCCGCCGGCGGTGCTCGTCGCCTGCCAGGGCAGCGCGGCGCCGTCGATCGAGCGTGCCTGCAGGTCGAGCGCGAGCGCGTAGGGCGCGGTTGCCGCGAGCTTCAACCGGCCCTCGGCACGAAGACGGTCCCAGCGCAGCGCGAGCGCCTCGACGCGGTGCTCGGCGCCGCCGTCGGCGCCGGCGTGCAACGTCAGCGACAGGTCCTGCACCGGCGCCAGCGTGTCGATCTGGAGCGTCTGCACGCGCAGCGGCAGCTGCATCTCGAAGGGCAGGGCCAGGCTGCCCGGCACCCGCGGCGGGTCGCCCGGCGGCGCCGGTTCGGCGCTGCTGGTCCAGGCGACCCGGCGGGCGCGCATTTCGCCCACCGCCAGCCCGAGCCAGGCGGTCGGCGTCGGCCGCCAGGTCCAGCGCACGTCGCTGGCCAGCAGCTGCTCGATCTCCAGCCGTCCGGCGGTGCCGGTCCAGACCAGGCGCTCGGCGCCGATCGAGTCGCCCAGCGGCGCGCCGCTCAGACCCTCCACCCGCACCCCAGGCACCTTCGACAGCAGCCAGGCGGTGGCGGTCGGGCTGCGCAGCGCGGCGACCGTGCCGCCGATCGCGATCAGCGCGAGCACGATCACGAGCGCGAGCAGGCCGCCGGCCAGCCAGAGCGTCAGCCGGCGTGCGCGAGCGGTCGCGGTGGCGGCCATCAGAACGCGATCCCGACGCTGAAGTGCAGCCGCACCTTCTTCACCTCCTCGCCCCAGGCGAGGTCCAGCCGCAGCGGGCCGACCGGGCTGCGGTAGCGCAGGCCGACGCCCAGGCCCACCGCTGGTTTCAGGTCGGAGAAGCTCGGCGCGGCGCGGCCGGCGTCCACGAAGACCGCGCCCCACAGGTCGGGCAGGTCCTTGACGATGGGCCGGGCGAGTTCGACGCTGGCGGTGAACAGCGAATCGGCGCTGGTGACCGCGCCGTCGACCACCGGGCCCAGGCTGCGATAGGCATAGCCGCGGACCGAGTCGTCGCCGCCGGCGCGGAACTGCACCGAGTCCGGCACCGGCACGCCGTCGGGCCGGAAGACCTGGCCGAGCTCGACCCGGGCCTGGCCATACCAGTTCTCGCCGATCGGCCGATAGACGGTCAGCCGGCCATAGGCGCGGCTGAAGAAGCCCTGTTCGCCCGGCGTGCCGCGCGCCTGGCCGGCGCCGCCCTGCAGCGCGATCGTGAAGCCGTGCGTGGGCAGCAGCGTGCTGTCGACGCGGCGCCAGATGCCGTGGTAGTTGGCCGACAGCGCACTTGCACTGGACTTGACCAGCGTTCTCGTCGGCGACAGGTTGGTGCGCGCCGAGTGCTCGGCCTCGACGAAGATCAGCCGGTCCACGCGCGCGGTGTTGCGTGCCCGGCCGACGCGCAGCCGCTGCGCGAGCACGACGTCGCTGTCGCTCTCCAGTCGCTCGATCGCGCCGCCGACGAGGTTGCGGTACTGCTTGTCGAGCGGATGGCTGCTGAGCTCGCCGTCCCAGGCCTGGCGCAGCCGGCCCCACTCGAACTTGTTGCGGGCGATCGCCGCCCAGCCGAACGGACGCCGGTCGATGTGCTCGACCGACATGCGTGGTCCGGTGTTGGCGCTGACGCCGACGCCGAAGGTCCAGATCTGGCGCACCGACTCGGTCAGGCGCACGCGGATCGGCACCGCCTGGGCCTGGGTCGGATCGGGGTCGAAGCTCACGGAGATGCCGTCGAACAGGCTCGACTGGCGCAGCCGGTCCTGGAAGTCGAGCAGCGTGGCCTCGGTCACCGGCGTGCCCGGGCCGAAGCCGGCGATGCGGCGCACCGTCCTCGCATCGTGCATCGCCAGGCCCTCGATCTGCAGGTCGCCGCTCAGGAACAGCGGCCCGCTGTCGGCGACGACGAACAGCCGCACGCGCTGGCGCTCGGTGTCGACGTCCGCCGCGGTGCCGCTCCAGGTCGCGGCGGCGTAGCCGGCGGCGCGCAAGCGGGCCAGCAGGTCGGCCTTCGCGTCGGCCCAGCGCGTGTTGCGGAACGGTTCCCCGACCGGCAGTTCCCAGCCGTCGCGAAGCGCCTCGATCGTCGAGCGGGCGCGGACGTCGCCGGCGCTGGCGGCGCGTTCGAGATCGCCCTGCACCTCGATGTCGACGCGGTGGATCCGCGCACGCGGTCCGGGTTCGACGACGATGCGCACGACGTCCTGCGCCGGTCCTTCGCGCGTCACAGCGGCCCGCGCGTCGAAGTAGCCTTCGGTCTGCGCGAGTTCGCGCGCCTGGACCGGCGCCGCGCCGATCAGGCGCGCCCACTCGGTGGCGTCGAGATCGTCGCCGCGGGCCAGCTCGCCGACACGGGCGATGTCGAGATGCTTCTCGAGCAGCGCCTTCAGCGCCTCCGGCGCCTCGACCTCGACGCGGATCACCGGCGGCGGCTTGGCTTCGCTCTCGGCCACCTTCGGCGGCTCCGGCCGGAGCAGCGCGCAGCCGCTGGCCAGCAGCGCCAGGGCCGCCAGCGCCGCCGCCGCCAGCGCACGCGTCATTTGCTCAGCAGCCGCATCGCGCCTTCGAGGCCGGCGAGCGTGAGCGGGAACATGCGCTGGTGGGTCAGCTGCTGGATGATCGCGATGCTCTGGCGGTACTGCCAGACGCCCTGCGGCTCGGGGTTGATCCAGGCGTACTTCGGGAAGGCGTTGGTGAGGCGCTGCAGCCACTCGGCGCCCGGCTCCTCGTTGTTGTACTCGACGCTGCCGCCGGGCTGCAGGATCTCGTAGGGGCTCATCGTCGCGTCGCCGACGAAGATGAGCTTGTAGTCCTTGTTGTACTTGCGGATCACGTCCCAGGTCGGGAACTTCTCGGAGAAGCGCCGGCGGTTGTTCTTCCACATGAAGTCGTAGACGCAGTTGTGGAAGTAGTAGAACTCGAGGTGCTTGAATTCGGTCTTGGCGGCGCTGAAAAGTTCCTCGACGCGGTGGATGTGCTCGTCCATCGTGCCGCCGACGTCCATCAGCAGCAACACCTTCACCTTGTTGTGCCGCTCGGGCACCATCTTGATGTCCAGCAGCCCGGCGTTCGCCGCGGTGCTGTGGATGGTGTCGTCGAGGTCGAGCTCGAGTTCGCTGCCCTCGCGCGCGAAGCGGCGCAGCCGCCGCAGCGCGACCTTGATGTTGCGCGTGCCGAGTTCCTTGGTGTCGTCGTAGTCCTTGTACGCGCGCTGGTCCCAGACCTTGACTGCGCTCTTGCCGCGGCCCTTGTCCTGGCCGATGCGGATGCCCTGCGGGTTGACGCCATAGGCGCCGAACGGGCTGGTGCCGCCGGTACCGATCATCCGGTTGCCGCCCTCGTGGCGCTCCTTCTGCTCCTCGAAGCGCTTCTTCAGCGTCTCCATCAGCTCGTCCCAGCCCATCTTCTCGATCGCCGCCTTCTCCTCCGGCGAGAGCTCGAGCTCGAGGGTCTTGCGCAGCCAGTCCAGTGGCACGTCCTTGCTGAAGTCGGTCAGCAGTTCGACGCCCTTGAAGTACGCCGCGAACGCGCGGTCGAACTTGTCGTACTGCGCCTCGTCCTTCACCAGCGCGCTGCGCGACAGGTAGTAGAAGTCGTCGACCGATGGGCCGATCACGCCGGCCTGCAAGGCTTCGAGCAGCGTCAGGTACTCCTTGACGGACACCGGCAGTTTGGCGGCGCGCAGGGTATAGAAGAAGTCGATCAGCATCGTGGACTCCAAGCTGCATTGTGGACCCTTCGCGTGGCGGCTGCGATCGTCGGCGAGCGGTGCGCCTGCGGTTCGCCCGGATTCAGCTTCCGCCCCGGGCCGGCGAGAATCCTTCGGTCGGGGCCGCGATGCGGAAGGGCCACGCGGCCCGCCCCCGACGAGACCCATCAAGCCACCGGAGGTCCGCGATGCTCGAGTTGTTGGCAAGTCCCGAAGCCTGGATCGCCTTTGCGACGCTGACCGCGCTGGAACTCGTGCTCGGCATCGACAACATCATCTTCATCTCGATCCTCGTCGACAAGCTGCCGAAGGCGCGCCAGGAGTTCGCGCGCCGCCTCGGCCTGTTCATGGCGATGTTCATGCGCGTCGGCCTGCTGCTCGTGCTGGCCTGGATCGTCGGCCTGGTCGCGCCCCTGTTCACCGTGTTCGGCCAGGAGATCTCCGGTCGCGACCTGATCCTGATCCTCGGCGGCCTGTTCCTGATCTGGAAGAGCACCGGCGAGATCCACCAGTCGATGGAGGGCGCGCACGAGGAGGCCGGCCAATCCGCGGTCAAGGCGAGCTTCCAGGCCGTGATCATCCAGATCATGCTGGTCGACCTGGTGTTCTCGCTCGACTCGATCATCACCGCGGTCGGCATGGTCGACGACGTGCGCGTGATGATCGCCGCGGTGGTCGCGTCGGTCGCGATGATGATGCTGTTCGCCGGCCCGATCGGCCGCTTCGTCTCCGACCACCCGACGATCAAGATGCTCGCGCTGTCGTTCCTGGTCGTCGTCGGCGTCGTGCTCGTCGCCGAAGGCTTCGACAACCACGTGCCCAAGGGCTACGTGTACTTCGGCATGGCGTTCTCGCTGGTCGTCGAGATGCTGAACATCCGCATGCGCAAGCGCGCCGCGAAGCCGGTCCAGATGCCGCTGCAGTACACCGGCGAGCAGGGCCCGGGTCCGCTCTGATGTCGTGACGCGCCCGCGCCGCGGTTGCCCTCAGGCTGCGGCCGGCGCGGCGCCGGCGTCGTGCCGGCGCAGCCAGTCGAAGAACTCGCGGTACCACAGCGCGCTGTTGCGCGGCTTGAGGATCCAGTGGTTCTCGTCGGGGAACCACAGCAGCCGCGCGTCGACGCCGCGCGCCTTCAGCGTGTTGTAGTAGG
>CALJUI010000218.1 GCA_937975735.1 uncultured Rubrivivax sp. | reverse complement strand
TCCCAGTTCTTGTTTCGCTGCGCCCCCGCCCTGTCCTGCTCCGGCGTGCGCCGCGGCACCTTGTCGACGAAGGGCACCGGCACCTTGGTGATGTACAGCGCCACGCCGAGGGCCAGCGCGAGGCCGATCAGCAGGCCCGCGACGAGGCCCAGCGCAAAGCCGCCACCTTGGAACTTCATCGCGCCGCCTCCATTGCGGGTTCGCTCTCGCGCGCCATCGACTGCGGCGCGCCGACGCCGAGCACCGCCAGACCGTTGCGCAGCACCTGGCGCGTCGCGCCCAGCAAGGCCATTCTCGCCGCGGCCAGCGCCGCGTCGTCGACGAGGAAGCGCTCGGCCGCGTAGTAGCTGTGGAACTGGCTGGCCAGCTCGCGCAGGTAGAAGGCGACATCGTGCGGCGCGAAGTCGGCGGCCGCGCGCGTCAGCATGTCGGGGTAGTCCGCCAGCTTGGTCAGCAGCGCGAGCTCGGTGGGCGCGGTCAGCAGCGACAGGTCGGGTTCGGCCGCGAGATCGCCCTTGAACTGCGCCAGCACCGAGCAGATGCGCGCGTGCGCGTACTGCACGTAGAAGACCGGGTTCTCGTCGCTGGCCTTGACCGCGAGGTCGACGTCGAAGACGAACTCGGTGTCGGACTTGCGGCTGATCAGGAAGAAGCGCACCGCGTCGCGGCTGGTCCACTCGATCAGGTCGCGCAGCGTGACGTAGCCGCCGGCGCGCTTGGAGATCTTGACCTCCTCGCCGCCCTTCATCACGGTGATCATCTTGTACAGCACGTAGTCCGGGTAGCCCGGCGGGATGCCCACGCCCGCGGCCTGCAGCCCGGCGCGCACGCGCGCGACGGTGCCGTGGTGGTCGGTGCCCTGCACGTTGATGACCTTGGCGAATCCGCGCTCGAACTTGGCGATGTGGTAGGCGACGTCGGGCACGAAATAGGTGTAGCTGCCGTCGGACTTGCGCATCACGCGGTCCTTGTCGTCGCCGTAGTCGGTGCTGCGCAGCCACAGCGCGCCGCCTTCCTCGTAGGTCTTGCCGGCGGCGACGAGGCGTCGCACGGTGTCCTCGACGCGGCCGTCGCGGTAAAGGCTGGACTCGAGGAAGTAGTGGTCGAAGTGCACGCCGAAGGCCTGCAGGTCGAGGTCCTGCTCGTGGCGCAGGTAGGCCACCGCGAACTGGCGGATGCCGTCGAAGTCGTCCGGGTCGCCGGAGGCGGTGAAGGCGCGATCGTCGGCGCGCACCGTCTTGCCGGCACGGAAGTCGGCCGCGATGTCGGCGATGTACTCGCCGTTGTAGGCGGTCTCGGGCCAGTCGGCATCGCCGGGCTTGCGGCCCTTCAGCCGGGCCTGCACCGAGGCCGCCAGCGTGTCGATCTGCACGCCGGCGTCGTTGTAGTAGAACTCGCGGTGCACGTCCCAGCCCTGGGTCTGCAGCAGGTTGCAGATCGAGTCGCCGAGCGCGGCGTTGCGTCCGTGGCCGACGTGCAGCGGACCGGTCGGGTTGGCCGAGACGAACTCCACCATCAGGTGCCGGCCGTGGGGTGCGCGCCGGCCGAAGCCGTCCCCGGCCGAGCGCACGTCGCTGACCACGGCCTGCTTGGCTGCCGCCGACAGGCGCAGGTTGATGAAGCCCGGCCCGGCGATCTCGAGGGCGCTGACCCAGCGCTGCACCGCCGGTTCGCGCCGCAGCGCGTCGACCAGGGCCTGCGCGAGCTCGCGCGGGTTCTTCTTCAGCGGCCGCGCGAGCTGCATCGCGGCGGTGATCGCGAGGTCGCCGTGGGCCGCCTGCTTCGGGCTCTCGAAGGCCACCGGCAGCCCGGATCCCGGGGCCAGTTCGGACAGGGCCTCCTCGAGCGCCTGGAGCAGTTGTTGCTTGGCCTGGATCATCGGCGCAATTCTACGTTTCGGTGCCGCCGCCGCCCGGGCTGCGGAAAACGGCCGCTTTGCCCGCCAGTTCGGCGCACCGCGGCGGCAATGGACGCGGCAACATGCGCCCTGATCCATGGACGCCGTCTCCCACGCCATCCTCGCCAGCGCCGACCTGCCGACGCAGATCGGCAAGTTCGCCGTGCGCGAGCGCATCGGCGAGGGCGCCACCAGCGAGGTCTTCCTCGCCCACGACCCCTTCGCCGACCGCGACGTGGCGATCAAGCGCGTCAAGACCGGCTTCGCCGCCGACACCCGCGACGGCCACTTCCAGGAGCGCTTCTTCGCCGCCGAGGCGGCGCTGGTGGGTCGCCTGGAGCACCCGAACGTGGTGCAGATCTTCGATGCGGTGCCCGATCCCGCCGGCCCCTACCTGGTGATGGAGTACGTGCCGGGACAGACGCTGCGCCGCTACTGCCGCGCCGACGCGCTGCTGGCGCTCGAGCAGATCGTCGAGATCGGCTTCAAGTGCGCGATGGCGCTGGGCTACGTGTTCCGCCAGGGCCTGATCCATCGCGACGTCAAGCCGGCCAACATCCTCGCGGTGACCGACGGCGACCAGATCGTCGACGTCAAGATCACCGACTTCGGTAGCGTGTTCAACCTGCAGTCGGAGCACACCCAGGTCTACCGGGTCGGCTCGCTGGCCTACATGTCGCCGGAGCAGCTCAACGGCGACCCGCTCGACTGCCGCGCCGACATCTACTCGCTGTCGGCGGTGCTCTACCACCTGATCGCCGGCCGGCCGCCGTTCGACGCGCAGCAACAGGCGGCGATCATGCACCAGATCTGCCACAGCGCGCCGCCGCCGCTGTCGAGCCTGCGCGAGGGCGTGTCGCCCGCGCTGGAGGAGCTGGTGATGGGCGGCCTCGCGAAGTCGCCGGCCGACCGTCCGCCGGACTGGGAGAACTTCGCCCAGGCCCTGTCGGCG
The DNA here is from genome assembly GCA_937975735.1 of uncultured Rubrivivax sp. Lineage (GTDB taxonomy): Bacteria > Pseudomonadota > Gammaproteobacteria > Burkholderiales > Burkholderiaceae_C > Rubrivivax. Next base: position 1,855 of record CALJUI010000218.1, on the reverse strand, counting down.
CTGGTCGCCAACCGCGACGTGCCGCGCGGCCCGCTGCAAGCGGTGCTCGACTCCGAGCGCTTCACGCTGCTGCGCAGCCTGGACTTCTTCCGCGGCTTCGGCGACGTCGAGCTGTGGGAGGTCGTGCACCGGGCCCGCTGGCTGCGCCTGCCCTTCGGGGCCGCGATCTACCGCCGCGGCGAGGAAGGCCGGCGCTTCCACATCATCGCGCAGGGCGAGGTCGAGGTGTACCGAAACGGCGAGCGCGTCGCGCAGCTCGGCGCCGGCACCTCGGTCGGCGAGATGGCCTATCTGGCGCCCAGCCCCGAACTGCGCCGGCACAGCGCCGACATCCTGGTGTCCAAGCCGGCGACCACGGTGTCCTTCGATCCCGACGCGATGGAGCGTCTGGGGTTGACGACCCGGCACCTGTTCGACGCGGCCTTCATCCACGTGCTGGTGCGGCGGCTGCACGCCGCCCACGAGCAACTCGCCCACCCGCGGCGCATCCTGTAACCGCGGTCATCGGATCGCGTCGGACCCGCGTTGTCGCGCGACCGGGCATCATCGCCCGGTGTCACGCACACGAGGAGAGCCCCGATGAAGACGATATTGACCGCGGTGACGCTGGCCTTCGGCCTGGTCGCCGCCCAGGCCGCCGACCCGAGCCCGGCCCAGAAGGCCCAGCAGGCGCGGATGGCGCAATGCAACAAGGACGCCGAGGGCAAGACCGGCGACGACCGCAAGGCCTTCATGAAGACCTGCCTGAGCGCCAAGAAGGAAACCCAGCAGGACAAGATGAAGAGCTGCAACGCCGAGGCCAAGGGCAAGACCGGCGACGAGCGCAAGGCCTTCATGAAGGACTGCCTGAGCGCCAAGCCGGCCTGACCCGACTGCCCCTGGCCCGCTGCGCTCGCGTCCCCCGAGGGGAGCGCGTGTCGCTTGGGGCGGCCCGGCGCGACCCGCGGGCCCTATGGCGACCGCCGCCAGTACGCCGGGTCGCCGTAGCTGTGCTTGAGGAAGTCGATCCACAGCCGCACGCGCAGCGGCAGGTGCTTGGCATGGGCGAACACGGCGTAGATGCCGTTGGGCGGCGCGTCGTAGTCGCTCAGCACCACCTGCAGCGCGCCGGTGGCCACCTCGTGCTCGACCTCCCAGGTGCTGCGCCAGGCCAGCCCCAAGCCCTGCAGGCACCAGTCGTGCAGCACCTGGCCGTCGCTGCAGTCGAGTCGCCCGCCCGGGCGCAGGTGGATCAGCTGGCCGTCGACCACGAAGGCCCAGCCGCGCGTCTGGCTGGCGTCCGACGACAGCGTCAGGCATTGGTGCTTGACGAGCTCCGACGGCGTCTTCGGCGTGCCGGCGCGCTTCAGGTACTCCGGCGAGGCGACGCACATGCGGCGGTTGTCGGCCAGCCGCACGCTGACCAGGCTGGAGTCGGGCAGGTCGCCGACGCGCACCGCGCAGTCGACCCCTTCGTTGACGATGTCGACGACCCGGTCGCTGAGGTTCAGCGACATGCTGACCTCGGGGTGCAATGCCAGGAATCGCGGCACCAGCGGCGCCACGTGGCGGCGGCCGAAGCCCCCCGGTGCGGTCACGCGCAGGTGGCCGCTGGCCTTGACGCCGCCCTCGCTGACGCTGGCCTCCGCACTGGCCAGGTCGGCCAGCAGGCGCTGGCAGTCCTCGAGGAAGGCGCTGCCCTCGTGGGTCAACGTGATGCGGCGGGTCGTGCGCACCAGCAGCTTGACCCCGAGACGGGCCTCGAGCGCGTCGGTGCGCCGGCCCAGCAACGCCGGCGCGCCGGGGTGGGCGGGCGAGGGAGAGGGGAGGCTTCGGCGGGTGGACAGGCGGACAATGGGTTTGATGTTCGCAGAGC
>CALJUI010000217.1 GCA_937975735.1 uncultured Rubrivivax sp. | reverse complement strand
GGCGCTCAGGACCTCGGTCGACGCGCCGGCCGAGCCGTGCAGCCGCCAGCCCTTGTCGCCCATGGCCAGCGCGACGACCCGCGCGCCAGGCACCAGCGACCGGATGCGCTCGATGACCAGGCTCAGCATGCCGGGCACGTCGATCGCGCCGAGGATGGTCCGGTCGATCGCCGACTGCACCTCCAGCGCCTGCATCTGGCGGCCGATGCGCTCGGCCATCGTGTTGAACGACGCCGCCAACGCGCCGAACTCGTCGTGCCGGTCGACCGCCACGCGGGCCGACCAGTCGCGCTCGGCCAGGCGACGCGTGGAGGCCGCGAGCGCATCGAGCGGATCCATCGTCCGGCGCACGAGCACGAGCGCCAGCGTGACGATCAGCAGCATCGTCGCGGCGAGGCCCTTCCAGGCCATCGGGCCGATGGCCCAGCTGCCGAAAACCGCGTCGCCCATCCCGGCAGCGCCGCTGAAGCGCCAGTCGGCGCTGCCGAACGCCCCGCCGAGAAAGAGCGGCCAGGCGACGCCGCCGGCCTGCTGCTCGGCCTGCGGCGTGCAACGGATCGGCACGCCGCGGTCGGCGCGCACGCAGACGCCCGAGGCCACGCCGTTGTCGGTGAAGTCCGACCAGACCTGGTCCGGGTTCAGCTCAGCCAGCCACCAGCCCCGGCCTTGCCCGTCGGCCACCGCGACCAGCAGCCGCGCGGTGTGGTCGGACCGCTCGTCGTGCCACCAACGCAGCACGGGCGGTTCGCGCGAGGGCGCCGACCCCACCGTCGCCTGTTGCCAGATCCGGGCCAACTCGGCGTCGCCGGCGATCAGGATGCCCCGGGGGCCGACCGTCGCCTTGCCGAGAAGCCAGTCGCGAGAGGTCTCGGCGCGCGCCTGCGGCGCCTGCCAGTCGCCCCACGCCGCATGCGCGGCCAGCACTGCGCGGGCGGCGCCGATGCGCTCGTAGACGCGCATCGCGACGTCCTTCACGCGATCGAGCTGCTGGCGGTGCTCTCGCGCCTGCAGGTGCTCGGCCAGCCCCTGGCCGCCCAGCGCGGCGAACAGCGCCAGCGGCAGCAACGCGGCGGCCAGCAGCGCCCAGAAGATGCGTCGGGCGACGGCGCTGCGCAGGAAGGTGCCTTGGATGCGCATCGCGCCGCGGAGCCGTGCGTCAGTACTTCACGGCCGGACCGATGTAGCGGCCGTTGTTGGCGCGCAGGATGTCGTCCCTGCTGTCCTTGGCGGTCAGCGGCGCGGCGGACTTGCCGTCGGCGCCCATGCTGTAAAGGTCGTAGTCGGTGTTCAGCGGCACCAGGCTCTTGTCCTTGCGCGCCGCGCCCTTGGACGCAGGGGTCGTCAACGCCAGATACCGGTAGGGCCGGCCCCAGGGGTCGCGCATTCCACCGCGGCCGATCGCCGCCAGGTCGGCCGGAAGGGTCTGCGTGTCCTGCCAGCGCGCATCGATCACCGCCGACAGCGCGATGATGTCGTCCTGCGCCTGCTTGACGCGCACGCGCTCGCGCCAGCCGCTCCAGGCGTTGACCGAGGTGCTGGCCAGCACGCCGACCACGACCAGCGCGAGCATCAGCTCCACGATGGTCAGGCCGCGCTGGCCGACGCGGGGACGGGAAGACGGTGGCACGGACATGCGCAAGATCCGGGTGATCCCGGGTGATCGGCTCCGGCGCCTCGCCCTTGAGCCGGCGCCCGCCCGACCGGCGACCGGGGCGTGACAAAGGCACGCCGCGGGGGTGCCCTTCAGCCCGGTGCCGGCGCCTGGTGCACCACCCGCTGCGGGAACGGGATGACCACGCCGAGCGCGTTGAGCGTGCGCAGCAGCGTCAGGTTGACGTCCGAGCGGACGTTGGCCGTGCCGTTCTCCGGGTCGGCGATCCAGAAGAAGACCGTCAGCTCCAGCCCGTCGGCGGCGAAGTTGGTCAGCCGCACCGCCGGGGCCGGGTCGTCGATGACCCGCGGCGTCGCCGCGATCGCGTCCTGCAGGCGCGGGAACAGCGCGTCCAGGTCGGTGCCGTAGGCGACCTGCACGATGGTGCTGATCAGCACCTTGGTGTCGGCCAGCGAGGAGTTCTCGACGCGCTGGATCAGCAGCATCTCGTTGGGCACGATCGATTCGCGGCCGTTCAGCGCGCGAATCACCGTGTAGCGCGTCGTGATGTCGCTGATGCGGCCCTCGAAGCCGTCGACCTTGATCACGTCGCCGATGCGCATGCTGCGCTCGGCCAGGATCACGAAGCCGCTGATGTAGTTGGCCGCGAGCTTCTGCAGGCCGAAGCCGATGCCCACGCCGATCGCGCCGCCGAGCACGCCGAGCGCGGTCAGGTCGATGCCGGCCGCCGACAGTGCCAGCAACAGGCCGATGAAGACGAGCAGCGCACGCACGACGTTGGCCGCCATCTTGCGCATCGACAGCTTGGCGCCGGTGCCCGACAGCAGCCGCGCCTCGATCGCCGCCGAGATCCACAGCGCGATCACCATCACGACGATCGCCGACAGCACGCCCTCGAGCACGTTGCGCACCGAGATCTGGGTGCCGCCGAAGCTCCAGTGGATCGCGTCGAGCTCGGCCAGCACCAGCGGCAGCAGGCCGGTCACCCAGAGCACGACCGCGATCCAGGCCAGCCAGGACACGCTGCGCTCGACGATGCGCATGAAGCGCGACTCCGGGAAGGCGACGCGCAGCACGCGCACCGTCAGCCGGATCGCCACCAGCGAGACCATCACCGGCACGACCAGGTGGAAGACGGCCACCGGCAGCTGGTCCTGCAGCAGTCGCCGCGCCAGCAACGACAGCAGCAGCGCGACGACCGGGAACAGCACGCCGTCGACGATGTGGCGACCGAACCAGATCGATCCGCGCGCCGCCTGCGGCCCGCGCAGCAGGCGCACCACGGTCCACGCCAAGGCCAGGCAGGCGAGGAAGACCACGGCCTCGATCGCCGCGGTGCTGGTCAGCAGCGACTCGCCGAGCGCGGTCAGTTCGTCGGCGGTCAGCGCGCGCGCCATCGGCAGCCTCCGTCGAGCCGGTGCATCACGCGACGCCGGCCAGCACGCGCAGGTGCGCCGCGACGCTGCGGGCCAGCGCGCCGAGCGCGTAGCCGCCCTCCAGGCAGGAGACGATCCGGCCCTGCGCGTGTCGCTGCGCGACCTGCACCAGCCGGCGGGTGATCCACTCGTAGTCCGCCTCGACCAGCCCGAGCTGGCCCAGCTCGTCCTCCCGGTGCGCGTCGAAGCCGGCGGAGACAAAGAGCATCTGCGGCCGGAAGGCCTCCAGGCGCGGCATCCAGTGGGCCTCGATCATCTCGCGCAGCTCGTCGCCGCGCGTGTACGGCGGCACCGGCAGGTTGCACATGTTCTCGCCCTTGGGCACCGCGCCGGAGTACGGGTACAGCGGGTGCTGGAAGAAGCTGCACATCAGGATGCGCTCGTCGTCGGCGACGATGTCCTCGGTGCCGTTGCCGTGGTGCACGTCGAAGTCGATCAGGGCCACGCGTTCCAGCCCGTGCACGTCCAGCGCGTGGCGCGCGGCGACCGCGACGTTGTTGAAGAAGCAGAAGCCCATCGCGGTGTCGCGGGTGGCGTGGTGGCCGGGCGGGCGCACGCTGCAGAACGCGGTGCCGGCGCGGCCGGCGATCACCTCGTCGGTGGCGGCCACCGCGGCGCCGGCGGCGCGCAGGGCCGCCTGCCAGGAGTCGGGGCAGACCATGGTGTCGGGATCCAGTGCGCGCCGGCGCCCTTCGGCCGTCACCTGGGCCATCACGTCGCGCAGCTCGGTCACGTAGCCGGCACTGTGCGCGCGTTCGAGCTGGTCCAGCGTGGCCAGCGGCGCGTCGCGGAACTCGAGCGCCACGTCCAGGCCGGTGGCACGCAGGTGGTCGCTGATCGCGTCGAGCCGCGCCGGGCACTCCGGATGGCCCTGTCCCATATCGTGCAAACGGCACTCGGGGTGAGAGTAGAAGGCGGTCGTCATGCGCGGGGATCTTCTTTTCGGGTAACGTGCCGCGATGGATTCGACCCTCGCGCAGCAGCTGACCCGGCTGGTGGATCAGATCGCGACCATTATCGTCGGCAAGCGCGCGCAGATCGAAGACTCGGTCGCCTGCCTGCTGGCCGGCGGGCACCTGTTGATCGAGGACGTGCCCGGCGTCGGCAAGACGACGCTGGCGCACACACTGGCGGTCTCGCTGGGGCTGGAGTTCAGGCGCGTGCAGTTCACCGCCGACCTGATGCCCAGCGACCTGGTCGGCGTCACCGTCTACGAGCGCAGCAAGGAAGCCTTCGTCTTTCATCCCGGCCCGGTCTTCGCCCAGGTGCTGCTGGCCGACGAGATCAACCGCGCCGGCCCGAAGACGCAGAGTGCGCTGCTCGAGGCGATGGAGGAGCAGCAGGTCACGATCGACAACGACACGCGCTCGCTGCCCAGGCCCTTTTTCGTGATCGCGACCCAGAACCCGAGCGACCAGCTCGGCACCTACCCGCTGCCGGAGAGCCAGCTCGACCGCTTCCTGCTGCGCATCACGCTCGGCTACCCGGACCGGGCCAGCGAGCGCGCGCTGCTCGCCGGCGGCGACCGGCGCGACGCGGCGGCCAGGCTGCAGCCGGTGATGCGGCCCGCGGAACTGGCTGCGGCGCAGCAGGCGGTGGCGCGGATCACCGCGTCGGAGGCGCTGCTGGACTACCTGCAGGCCCTGATCGGCGCCACCCGCGACGGCCGCTGGTTCGTCGACGGCCTGTCGCCCCGCGCCGGCATCGCGGTGCTGCGCGTGGCGCGGGCGCGGGCGCTGATGGCGCAGCGTGACTACGTCGCGCCGGACGACATCCAGGCCATCCTGCCGCAGGCCATCGCGCACCGGCTGACGCCGGTGCCGGGCGCCGGGCGTGGCGCCATCGAGCAGGTGCGCGCGATGGTCGAGGCCACGCCGATCCCGTGAGCGCCTCGGCGCGCCCGCTGCCGGCCAGGGCCGGGCGCCCGGCGCCGGACCGGCCGACGCTGCGCCAGCGCATCGACGACTGGTGGCAGTCGCGCCTGCCGACCACCGACGTCTGGCAGCTCGGCCAGCGCAACATCTACATCGTGCCGACCCGCGGCGGGCTGTCGTTCGCGCTGCTGCTGATCGTGATGCTGCTGTCGTCGATCAACTACCAGCTCAACCTCGGCTACGTGCTGACCTTCCTGCTCGGCGGCGCCGCGCTGGCCTCGATGCACATGACGCACGCCACGCTGCGCGGGCTGACGCTGCGCCTAAAGCCCGGCGCGCCGGGCTTCGCCGGCGACCCGGCGCTGCTCGAGGTGATCATCGCCAATCCCGGCCGCGCCAGGTACGCGCTGGCGGTGCGGCTGCACGACCGCGAGCGCCACGGCCGCAGCTTCGTCGCCGTCGACGTGCCGGCGCAGGGGCACGCCACCGCCACCGTCAGCCTGGTGCCGCCGCGGCGCGGCTGGCATCCGATCCCGGCGCTGGTCGTCGAGACCGGCTTCCCTTTCGGCCTGTTCCGGGCCTGGACGGTCTGGCGGCCGGCCTCGCGCGTGCGCGCCTGGCCGCGGCCGGAGGAGTCGGCGCCGCCGCTGCCGGCGACGCAGTCGGTGCCGGGCGAGAAGGCCGCGCCGCAGCGCGCGCAGGGCAGCGAGACCGACGGCGTGCGCGCCTGGCGGCGCGGCGACATGCTGCGCCAGGTGGTCTGGAAGAAGGTCGCCCACAGCGGCGAACTGGTCAGTCGCGAGACCGCCGCCACCGCCAGCCGCGAGCTCTGCCTCGACTGGGCCGCCACCCACGGTGGCGACCCCGAGCAGCGCCTGTCGCGCCTGGCCGCCTGGGTCGAGCGTGCGGAGCGCGGCGGCCACGTCTACTCGATGCGCCTGCCCGGTGCGGTGCTCGCCGCCGGCCACGGCGACACGCACCGCCGCCAGGCGCTGGAGCGGCTCGCGCTGTGGAACTGAGCACCCGACCCGGCGTCGCCGACGGCCTGCGCCGGCTGCGCCACCTGCCGCGCGACGCGCGCGACACCTTGTTCCAGCTGGCGGTGATCGGCTGGACGATCCTGCCGCATGCGGTGCACCTGGCGCCGTGGTGCCTGGCGCTGGCCGGCCTGATCCTGCTGGCGCGCGCGCGGCTGGCCATCAGCGGCGCCGCGCTGCCGAGCCGCTGGACCCTGCTGGCGGTGCTGGTGCTGGCCGCCACGCTGACCTTCTTCGACGAGCGCACCTTGCTCGGCAAGGACGCCGGCGTGACGATGCTGGTGGTGCTGATGGCGCTGAAGACGCTGGAGCTGCGCGCGCGGCGCGACGCGATGGTCGTCTTCATGCTCGGCTTCTTCCTCGTGCTGACGAACTTCCTGTACTCGCAGTCGCCCTTCATCGCGCTGGCGATGCTGATCTCGGTCTGGGGCCTGATGACGGCGCTGGTGCTCGCGCACATGCCGGTGGGCATGCCGCCGATCCTCGCCGCCGGCCGGGTCGCCGCGCGCGCCGCGCTGCTCGGCGCGCCGATCATGATCGCGCTGTTCCTGCTGTTCCCGCGCATCGCGCCGCTGTGGGGCCTGCCGCAGGACGCCGGCGGACGCACCGGGCTGTCGGGCTCGCTCGAGCTCGGCGGCGTCGCGACGCTGGCCAACGACGACTCGATCGCGCTGCGCATCCGGTTCCCCGACGGCGCGCCGCCGATCGAGTCGCTCTACCTTCGCGGGCCGGTGCTGAACGACTTCGACGGCCGCCAGTGGACGCGCGGCCGCCCGACCTTTCTCGGCCTGCCGTCGGCGGGGTCGAACCTGGAGCTGATCGGCCCCGGCGTGCGCTACGAGATGACGATCGAGCCGAGCCGGCTGGCGATGCTGCCGGCGCTGGAGATCACGCCCGACCGCGACGATGCCGCGCCGGCGATCGACGGCATCGAGCTGCGCCTGCGGCGCGACCTCGAATGGATGGCCGACCGGCCGATCAGCGAGCGTGTGCGCGTGCAGGCCACGGCCTGGCCGAACTACCGGCACGGGCCGCGCAGCGCCGAGCTCGCGCTGCGCGAGCACGTCATGCTGCCGCCCTCCTTCAACCCCCGGACCCTGTCCTGGGCGGCCGAGCTGCGCCGGCGGCCCGAGCTGGCACGGGCCGACGGCCACACGCTGGCGCGCTTCCTGATGGAGCACATCCGCCGCAACAACTTCACCTACACGCTCGAGCCCGGCAGCTACGGCCGGGACGCGATCGACGAGTTCTGGTTCGACCGCCAGCTCGGCTTCTGCGAGCACTTCGCGTCGGCCTTCGTCGTGCTGATGCGCGCGATGGACGTGCCGGCGCGCATCGTCACCGGCTACCAGGGCGCCGACCCCTTCCCGGTCGACGGCTACTACATCGTGCGGCAGAGCCACGCCCACGCCTGGGCCGAGTACTGGCAGGCGGGCGTGGGCTGGGTGCGCGCCGACCCGACCGGCGCCGTCGCGCCGCACCGCATCCTGCGCGGCCAGAGCCTGCCGCCGCAGCCCGGCTTCGTCGCCGGCACGCTGGGCAACGTGAACCCGGAACTCGCGGCCCGCCTGCGCGGGCTGTGGGAGATGATGGACAACCGCTGGAACCAGTGGGTGCTCAACTACTCGCGCAGCCAGCAGTTCGACCTGCTGCGCGAACTCGGCGTGCGCGCGCCGCGCTGGGAGGACCTGGCCTACGTGCTGATCGGGCTGCTGTGCAGCATCAGCCTGGCCGGCGCGGCCTGGGCCCTGTGGGACCGCCACCGCCAGGATCCCTGGCAGCGGCTGCAGCACCGCGTGCTCGACCGCCTGCGCGCGCTCGGCGTCGACGTGCAGCCGCACGATCCGCCGCGCACCCGCGCGGCCGCGGTGCGCGCGGTGCTCGGCGCGGCCGGCGAAGGCCTGGCCCGCGCGCTCGAGCGGCTGGACCACCAGCGCTACGCGGTCCGCAGCCGCTCTCGGCCCGACCGGCGCTGGTGGCGCCAGTTCGACGCCGAGGCCTCGCGCGCGGCGCGCTGAAGGCGGCACCGGATAATCGGCGCATGCCGCGCCGTCGTTTCCCGCACCTCCTGCCGTTTCTGCTCTCGCTGCTGACCGGGCTCGCGGCGCCCCCTGCGGCGTCCGCGCCGGCCGGCTACGACCAGCGCGCCGAGGCACGCGCCTTCGCCGCCGACGTCGCGCAACGACGCGGCCTCGACGCCGACTGGATCGTCGAGCAGCTCGCCCAGGCGCGGCTGCGTCCGGCGGCGCAGCGCCTGATGATGCCGGCGCCACCCGGGCAGCCGAAGAACTGGGCCGCCTACCGCGCGCGTTTCGTCGAGCCGCAGCGCATCGAGGCCGGCGCGGCGTTCTGGCGCGCCAACGCCGACGTGCTGTCGCGCGCCGAGGCGATTCACGGCGTGCCGGCCGAGATCATCGTCGGCATCATCGGCGTCGAGACCTTCTACGGGCGCGTGATGGGGAGCTTCCGGGTCATCGACGCGCTCGCCACGCTGGCCTTCGACTTCCCCAGCGGCCGGTCCGACCGCAGCAGCTACTTCCGCGAGCAGCTCGAGGAGTTCCTGGTCTGGACGCGCCGCGAGGCCCGCGCGCCGACCGCGGTGGTGGGCTCGTTCGCCGGCGCGATCGGCCTGCCGCAGTTCATGCCCGGCAGCATCAACCGCTACGCCGTCGACTTCGACGGCGACGGCCACATCGACCTGCACGACAGCGCGATCGACGCGATCGGCAGCGTCGCCCGCTTCCTCGCCGAGCACGGCTGGCGCCGCGGCCAGCCGACGCACTACCCGGTGACGCCGCCCGCCGACCGCATCGCGCGCGCGCGGCTGCTCGCGCCGGACATCGTGCCGAGCTTCGGCGCGACCGAGTTCGCCGCGCTCGGCGCCGCGCTCGACGAGGCCGGGCTCGGCCACGACGGGCCGCTCGCCCTGGTGATGGTCGAGAACGGCGACGATGCGCCGAGCTATGTCGCCGGCACCGAGAACTTCTACGTGCTGACGCGCTACAACCGCTCGAGCTACTACGCGCTGGCCGTCATCGAGCTGGGCGCGGCGATCCGACGCCAACGCTGACCGGGAGAAGCCCCATGAACATCGTCTGCCCCGACCTCGAAGGCGTGCTCGTCCCCGAGAGCCGGATCGCCTTCGCCGAGAAGACCGGCATCGAGGCCTTCCGCCGCACCACCCGCGACGAGCCCGACTACGACAAGCTGATGCGCTACCGGCTCGACCTGCTGAAGCAGCACGGCCTGCGCCTGCCCGACATCCACGCGGTGATCGGAAGCCTGTCCCCGCTGCCCGGCGCGCGCGAGTTCCTCGACGGGCTGCGCGAGCGCTACCAGGTCATCATCCTGTCCGACACCTTCTACGAGTTCAGCGCGCCGCTGATGCGCCAGCTCGGCCAGCCGACGATCTTCTGCCACCGCCTGCTGGTCGCGGACGACGGCACCGTGGTCGACTACCGGCTGCGCCAGCCCGACCAGAAGCGCCACGCCGTGAACGCGCTGAAGGCGTTGAACTTCAAGGTGATGGCGGCGGGCGACTCGTACAACGACACCGGGATGCTGGGCGCGGCCGACGCCGGCTTCTTCATCCACGCGCCGGAGGCCATCACCGCGCAGTTCCCGCAGTACCCGGTGCACCACGACTACCGCGGCCTGCGCGAGGCCTTCGACGACGCCGCGGCGCGCTTCGCGGGCGGCTGAAGACCGGCCAGCAGCGGCGCCGCCGACGCGCGCAGCGAGGCCTTGATCGCCGCCCAGCCGGCGTCGGTCTTCAGATCCAGCCCGCCAAAGACCCGGATCGATCGCGCGCGCACCAGCAGGTACTGCACGCCGGCGACGAGCAGCAGCGTCAGGCCGCGCAGCTGCGGCGCGCGGCGGAAGTGATCGCCGCCGAACAGGGCCTCGACCTGCTCGCCCCATTGCTCGCGCTCGGCCTCCAGGATCGCGGTCAGTTCATTGCGCTCGACGATCTCGGCGGCCAGGATCTCGATCGTCAGCGGCCGCGCGCGCAGCGCGTCGATGAAGCGGTCGAAGAACAGCGCATAGCGATCGGCCACCGGCAGCGCCTGCACCGCCGCCGGGTCGTCGCCGAGCAGTTCGCTGGCGCTCGGCCAGAAGTGCCCGCTTGCCCCCCAGGTCCGCAGCAGCTCGGGCAGGCCGCCGAAGTAGCGGTAGATCAAC
>CALJUI010000216.1 GCA_937975735.1 uncultured Rubrivivax sp. | reverse complement strand
TGCCGGTCGACTGCGTGCCCGGCACCAGTTTCGGCGCGCCGGTCGCCGGCGCCTGGGCGGCCGGGGTGTCGCCGGCCGAGATGCGCCGCGCGATGGCCCAGGCCGACTGGGGCGACATGTTCCAGGACAACCCGGCCTATGCCGAGCTGAACCCGCGTTACAAGCGCCTGCTGCAGCGCTACCTGCCGGGCAGCGAGTCGGGCATCGACGCGGGCGGCGTGACCTATCCGCCGGGCGCGGTGTCCGGTCAGAAGATCAAGCTCTTCATCAACCAGCTGGTTCGGGCCGACCGGGGCGAGCTCGACATCGCCCGGCTGCGGCTGCCACTGGCGATCGTCGCCACCGACATCGGCAGCGGCGCGCGGGTGGTGTTCCGCGACGGCAGCCTGACCCAGGCGATGCGCGCCAGCATGTCGGTGCCGGGGCTGATGGCTCCGGCGGAGGGCGAGGGCCGGCAGCTGGTCGACGGCGTACTGGTCGACAACGTGCCGATCCGCGAGGTGCAGGCGCTGTGCGCGCCCGACGTCGTGATCGCGGTCAACGTCGGGTCGCCGCTGCTGCCGCCGGAATCGATCGGCTCGCTGCTGTCGGTGTCGGCGCAGATGGTCGCGCTGCTGACCGAGCAGAACGTCAGCCTGTCGCTGGAACGGCTGAAGGCCGGCGACATCTACATCAAGCCGGTGCTCGACGGCATCACCGCCGGTGACTTCACCCGCCATGCCGACGCGGCCGCGCGCGGCCGCGAGGCGGCCCTGCACATTGCCGACGCGTTGCGCGCGCTCGCCGTCGACGCCACCCGCGCCGCCGCCCATCGGTCGCGGTCCGACCCGGCGCGCTCGGCGGCACTGCCGACGCCGCGCATCGACGAAGTCCGCATCGAGGGCCTGCGCACGGTCGACCCGGCGGTCGTGCGGCGCCACGTGAGCCAGGCCGAAGGCGAGGCGCTGGACACGGTGGCGCTGAACCGCGACCTGCAGCGCATCTACGGCGACGGCTGGTACGAGAGCGTCGACTACAGCCTGATGTCGCTGCGCGACCGCCAGATCCTGCGCATCACGCCGGTCGAGAAGAGCTGGGGGCCCGACTACCTGCGCTTCGCGCTGAACATCGACTCCTCGCTGAGCCAGGGCTCGACCTACAGCCTGCGCGCCGCCTTGCAGCGAACCTGGCTGAACCGCTACGGCGGCGAGTGGCTGCTCGGCGCCGAGATCGGCAGCCGCAGCGCGGTCGAGTTCGAGTTCCACCAGCCGCTCGACCTGGCTCAGCGCTGGTTCGCCGAACTCGACCTGGCCAGCGGCTGGACCCACGGCGACGTGTTCGAGGACGGCCAGCGCACTTCGCGCTTCCAGATCTACCGCTCGTCGATCGAGGTCACGCTCGGACGCACCCTGACGCGGCTGGGCGAGCTGCGCGCCGGCTGGGTCGAGACGGTCGCGCGCGCCGAACTCGAGACCGGGCAGGTGCTCTACCCGCGCGAGGCGCAGTACTTCGGCGGCGCGGTGCTGTCGCTGGAGATGGACCAGCTCAACCGCCTGTACTTCCCCACCGACGGCTGGGCCGCGCAGCTGCGCTACTTCCACTCGCGCCGTGGCGACTACAGCCGGCTGTCGGCCGAGCTGCGGGCCGCCGGCTCGATCGGCCCCTGGGTGCTGGCCGGCCGGCTGCACACGACGACCTCGCCGCGCGGCGAGCTGCCGGTGCTCGAGGCGCCCGCCCTCGGCGGCTTCCTGAACCTGTCGGGCTACGCCAAGGGCCAGCTGGTGGCCGACACGGTGCACTACGGCCATCTGCGCGCCGAACGCATCATCGGCCGCGCGCCGCTGGGCCTGCGCGGCGACCTGCGGCTGGGGCTGGCCGTCGAGCTGGCGCAGCTGCACCGCCCGTACACCGAGACCGCACGCACCGGCCGGCTCGATTCGCTGACCGCCTACCTCGGCGGCGAGACGGTGTTCGGCCCGGTCTACCTGGGCTTCGGCAAGGCCAGCCGCGGCGGCAGCGCGAACGCCTACCTGTTCCTCGGCACGCCGTGATCAGCGCGTCGCGCGTTGTCGCACCGCGTCGATGTACGCCGCGCCGTCGGGCGGCAGCCCGCTGCGCTGCGAGGTCCAGATCATCTCGCCCAGACACTCCATGACCTCGTGGTGGGCCTCGTGCAGCGAGCCGCGGCGCGCCGCCAGCAGCTCCACCGCCTGGCGGATGCCGCTGGGCTGGTCGATGCCGACCTGCTCGGCGATCGACAGGTGCATCGACAGGTGCAGGAAGGGACTGGTGCGTCCGGCCTCGACCGGGTATTGCGCGGCCAGCGCCGCCGCCTCGTCGGCGAGGTCGGGGTGGTACTCGGGATGCTCGTCGACCCAGCGCGCGGCGATCGCCTCCATCGGCGTCAGCGGGTGGCCGGCGCGCTGCTTGGCGAGCACGCCGCAGAAGAAGCGCCGCACGTCGGACTGGTTCGGCTGGAACATCGGAGAATTGTCGCCGCCCCGCCCGCCCCTTCACCCCACTAGCGCGACGTGCTGATCACCGACCCCTGGTTCTACGCCGCCGCCGCGCCGGCGGTGCTGCTGATGGGCCTGTCCAAGAGCGGCTTCGGCTCGGGCTTCGGCGCGCTGGCGGTGCCGATGATGGCGCTGGCGATGCCGGTGCCGCAGGCGGCGGCGATCATGCTGCCTTTGCTGGCGATCATGGACGGCTTCGGCCTGGCGGCGCTGTGGCGCGAGCGCGACCGCGCGCTGATCCGGCTGCTGGTGCCGGCCGGGCTGGTCGGCACGGTGATCGGCACGGTGCTGTTCGGCTGGCTGTCGGCGCCGGTGGTGGCCGGCGTCGTCGGCGCGCTGACGCTGGCCTTCGTCGGCATCCGCCGATTCTTCCCGCCGCGGGCCGACGCGCCGCCGCCTTCGCGCGGGCTCGGCCGGGTGCTCGGCGCGGTGGCCGGCTTCACCAGCTTCGTCGCCCATGCCGGCGGGCCGCCGGTGGGCTTCTACGTGCTGCCGCTGAAGCTGACGCCGGTGGTCTTCACCGCGACGATGGCGGTGTTCTTCGCCGCCATCAACCTGTCGAAGTGGATCCCCTACGCCTGGCTCGGGCTGATCGACACCACCAACATGCTGGCCTCGCTGGTGCTGGCGCCACTGGCGCCGCTGGGGGTGTGGCTGGGCGTGCGGGTCGTGCGCCGGGTGCCGCAGCGCCTGTTCTACGTGCTGTTCGAGATCGGCATGGTGCTCACCGGCGCCAAGCTGCTGTGGGACTCACTGCGGGTCTGACGGCGCCGCATCGCCCGGTTCGGGCTCGGGCGTCTCCGGCGACAGTTCGTCCTGGTCGCCGATCCAGGCCTCCAGCAACGTCCAGGCCACCGCCAGCACCACGGGCCCGACGAAGATGCCGACCAGGCCGAAGGCGAACAGGCCGCCGATCACGCCGGCCAGGATCAGCAGCAGCGGCAGGTCGGCGCCGAGCCGGATCAGCACCGGGCGGATGACGTTGTCGATCGTGCCGACGATGATCGTCGCGATCAGCGCGAAGATGCCCCAGCCGGTGTCGCCCTGCCAGAACAGCCAGATCGTCGCCGGCACCAGCACCAGCGTCGGGCCGAGCTGGGCCAGGCAGAGCATGAACATCACCGCGGTCAGCAGGCCGGCGAACGGCACGCCGGCGATGCCAAGCGTCAGGCCGCCGAGCACCGACTGGATCAGCGCGGTGATGCCGACGCCGAGCGCGACCCCTCGCGTGGCGTCGCCGGCCAGCTGCACGACATGCTCGCCGCGGCCGCCGCCCAGGCGGCGGCCGAAGCGCAGCATGGTGTCGGCCCAGGCCTCGCCGTTGGCGTACATCACCGCCGCCAGGCCCACCGTCATCAGGAACTGCAGCAGCAGGAAGCCGACGCTGCCGACCTCCGAGACGAACCAGCGCGTGACGACGCCGGCGTAGGGCGCGAGCCGCTCGAACAGGCCGTCGGCGCCGGCGGCCACGGCCTCGTTCCACAGGTCCGCGAGCCAGCCGCCGACCAGCGGCAGCGTCGCCAGCCAGGGCGGCGGCGCCTCCATCCTGAAGGCCGCGACGTTCTTCGCGAAGATGACGATGCGGTCGGCGTTGCCGACGATGGTCGCGATCGCCACCGTCAGTGGCACGACGAACAGCAGCACCAGCAGCAGCGTCATGATCGTCGTGGCCAGCCAGCGCCGGCCGCCCAGCCGGACCTGCAGCGCGCGCATCAGCGGCCAGCTCGCGACGACGACCATCGCCGACCAGATCAGCGGCCCGATGAAGGGGCGCAGGATCCACAGCGACGCGCCGATCAGCGCGCCGACCGCGAGCACGCCGAGCGTGACCTGCGCCAGATTCGAACGTTCGGAACTCATCGCGACCCCGTCGGCTTCGGAGCCGCGCATTGTGCCTATGATCGACGCCACCATGCCCGCCAGCCTCGAAGGTCAGCTCGTCGTCGCGATCTCCTCGCGCGCGCTGTTCGACTTCGAGGAGGAGAACCGGATCTTCGAGTCCAGCGACGACCGCGCCTACATGCAGCTGCAGCTGCAGCGCCTGGACCAGCCGGCGCGGCCGGGCGTGGCCTTCTCGCTGGTGCACAAGCTGCTCGCGTTCAACCGCGACCAGCCGCGGGTCGAGGTCGTGATCCTGTCGCGGAACGACCCGGTCTCGGGCATGCGCGTGTTCCGCTCGGCGCAGCATTACGGTCTGCCGATCCAGCGCGGCGTGTTCACGCGCGGCCAGAGCCCCTGGCGCTACCTGACGCCGCTGGCCGCCAACCTGTTCCTGTCGACCAACGAGGCTGACGTGCGCTCGGCGCTGGCCGCCGGGGTGCCGGCCGCGCGGGTGTATCCGCACAGCGCGCGCGCGTCCGACGCGCATCCCGACGAGGTCCGCATCGCCTTCGACGGCGACGCGGTGCTGTTCTCCGACGAGGCCGAGCGCGTGTTCCAGGCCCAGGGCCTGGACGCCTTCCAGGACCACGAGCGCGCGCAGGCCGGGACGCCGATGGCCCCGGGGCCGTTCAAGCCGCTGCTGCAGGCCCTGCACCGGCTGCAGCGCGCGCCCAGCCCGACCATGCGCGTGCGCACCGCACTCGTCACCGCTCGCAGCGCGCCCGCCCACGAGCGCGCGATCCGCACGCTGATGGACTGGCAGATCGAGGTCGACGAGGCGATGTTCCTCGGCGGCCTGCCCAAGGGCGCCTTCCTGCGCGAGTTCGAGCCCGACTTCTTCTTCGACGACCAGACCGGGCACGTCGAGGGCGCCGCCGGCCACGTGCCTTCGGGCCACGTGCTGGCCGGCATCGCGAACCCGCAGTGAGCTAGGGTGACCCCTCTAGTGAAAACCCTCGGTTTGGGGTGCGCGCTCTAGGGCGCTTGCGCATAGTCGACGCCAGCCCGATCGCCGGCCGCGCCCTGCGCGCCCGCATGGCGACGGACCATCGAA
The DNA here is from genome assembly GCA_937975735.1 of uncultured Rubrivivax sp. Classification (GTDB taxonomy): domain Bacteria; phylum Pseudomonadota; class Gammaproteobacteria; order Burkholderiales; family Burkholderiaceae_C; genus Rubrivivax. The sequence goes on along the minus strand of CALJUI010000216.1, from coordinate 4,198 downwards.
GATTGCCAAGGAGCCCCGCATGTCCGCCAAGAACCTGTCCCGCATCGCCACCGACGTCATCGCGACCTCGGGCATCACCGCCACCAACGTGATCAACACCTACCGCTTCGGCGGCGAGCGCCTGTTCGGCGTCATCGGCCAGCGCGTCGCGGCCGCGATGTCGACCGGCACCGACCGCGTGCAGAGCGTCGTCGGCATCGCCGTCGACCTGGCGACCAAGGGCGTGGACCTGGTGGCGACCAACGCCGAGCGCTTCGACCGCGCCGCGAACCTGAACGCGCTGGGCACGCTGAACCGCGTCGCGCTGCCGGCCGCCCACGCGCTGAGCCAGTGGGCCGAGCGCATCGAAGCGGGCAGCAGCGAGCTGGTCCAGCGCGTCGCCGGCAAGCCGGTGCCCGCCAAGGCCGTCGCCACGCGCACGCTGAACGCCAGCACGCGCAAGGCCGCGGCGGCGCGCAAGAAGGTCGTCAAGTCCGCCAAGGCGAGTCGCGCCCAGGTCGGCAAGGCCGTCGCGAAGACCGCCACCCGCACCTCGAACGCCGCGCGCCGCGTCGCGCGCAAGGCCAAGGCCGCGGCGTAAACGCCCGGCGCCCGGGCGAGGCCGCACTTCGCCCGGGCCCGGTTCAGCGCGTGTGCTCGGCCAGGAAGCGTTCGACGCGCCTCCAGAAGTCGACGTTGTTCTCGAGCTTGAGCCAGCCGTGGCCTTCCTCGGCGTACTCCACCCATTCCACCGGCACGCCGTGCTTCTTCAGCGCGTCGTGCATGTCGCGGCCATGCGTGATCGGCACGCGGTAGTCGAGCGCCCCGTAGGCCATCAGCACCGGCCGCTTGATGCGCGCCGCCTGCATCACCGGCGAGGTCGCCTCGAGCTGCGCACGGTCGGTCTTCAGGTCGCCGACCATGCGCGGCAGGAAGAAGCGCATGCCGAAGTCGCCGAGGTCGGAGTACGGGTGGTTGTACCAGTGCACGATGTCGGTCACGCCGACCCAGTTGATGCCGGCCCGGTACAGCTCGGGCTCGCGCACCAGCCCCATCATCGTCGCGTAGCCGCCGTAGCTGGCGCCGGCGATCACGAGCCGCTTCGGGTCCGCCAGACCCTGGTCGACGGCCCACTTCGTCGCATCGGTGATGTCGTCCTGCATCTTCAGGCCCCACTGCTTCCAGCCGGCGCGGAAGTGCTTGAAGCCGTAGCGCATCGTGCCGCGATAGTCGGGCTCGATCACGAGGTAGCCGCGCGACGCGAGGAATTGCGCGTCGGCGTCCCAGCCCCAGGCGGCACCGTCCACGTAGGGCCCGCCGTGGATCAGCACCACGGTGGGCAGCGGCCCCTTGGCATCGCGCGGCCGGGTCAGGTGCACCGGCACGCTCAGGCCGTCGCGGGCCGGGATGCGCACCAGCTCCCGAGGCGCCATCTGGCGCGCGTCGATCCAGGGCCGTGAGGCGCCGATCAGTTCGAGCTTGCGCGTCTCGCGGTCGTAGGCGAAGAAGACGGCCGGCTGCACGTCGGCGTAGGAGGCCACCAGCATGTGCCGCGACTTCAGGCAGTCCCCGCACTGCAGGACGTTGATGGTGTTCGGCAGTTGCCGGTCGACGTCCTCCTGCAGCGCCTTCATCGACGGGTCCAGCCAGGCCGTGCCCCGGGCGTCGGCCAGGTAGTGCACGCCGAGCAGGCGCCGGCTGTCGAGGTCCCAGACCAGCGTGCCGCGGAAGTCGAATCCCTCGATCGACACCAGCGGCTTCGGATCGGGCTGCCCGGTTTGCAGGTTCAGCGTGGTCAGCATCGAGGTGCCGGCGGCGTCGCCGGACGACGCCACCACGTAGAGCTTGCCGTCCGGACCGACCTGCGTCGGCTGCCAGGCCAGGCCGCCGCCGTCGAGCGCATCCACCTTCGCCAGCGGACGCCAGCGGCCGTCGCCCTCGCGCCAGTGGTAGACCAGCCGGTCGCGCTCCTGCGTGATCATCACGCGCGGCTGGCCGAGGTGGTCGGCGATCCAGCCGGCCGCGTTGTCCGGCGTGTCCGGCACGATCGGCTGCGCGCCGCCGGACAGCGTGTTCAGGCGGTCGAGCTCGATCTTGCAGCGCCACGAGCCGAAGGCGCCCGCCTCGCGCACCTCGACCGGATCGCATCGATGAAGCAGCACGTCGGCCGAGCCGTCGCGCAGCGTCGCCGCGAGCCGGTTGCGCGTGGACAGCGCCGAGTCGCGCACGGCGGAGGACTTGCCCTCGCCGATCAGCCGCTTGAAACCGGTGCCATCGATATTGATGGCCAGGCGTCGGTATTCGGTGTTCTGCGGGCCGCCGATCCCGCGGTCCAGTTCGCCGAAGATCACGCGCCGGTCGTTGACCCAGCGGATGCCGGCCACGCCGCTGCCGTCGATGCCCGCCACCCCGGTGATCTTCTTCGGGTTTGCCAGCTCGACCACCGCCAGTGCCGTCTGCCCCTGCGGCCCGGCGATGGCCAACGCGGCGCGCTTGCCGTCGGGCGAGACGGTGGCCTCGGCGATCGCCGGCGTGCGGAAGAAGGCCTCGATCGGTGGCGGTGCCGCCCTGGCCGCCCCGGCGAGCAGGCCGAGGCCACAAGACAGACCGAAGGCAAACACACCACGCATGACGAGCGCTCCACGACGAATGACGCCGCGGAGTTTATGCGGGCGCTTGACCGCGCCGGTAGGTCTGCAGCCGCTCCAGCGCCAGCACGCGCACGCCGCCGTACTCGATGCGGATCACGCCATCGTCCTGCAGGTGGCGCAAGGCCTGGTTGACGCGCTGGCGCGACAGCCCGACCAGGTAGCCCAGTTCCTGCTGGGTGATGCGCAGCAGGCTGCCGACGCCCGGGTAGAGCACCGGGTGGAACAGCGCCCCCAGGCTGCGTGCGACGCGCTCGTCGGGCTGCGTCATGCGGTCGATCTCGCGCGCGCCGATGAACTGGCCCAGGCGTTCGTTGAGCTGGTCCATCACGAAGCGGTTGAAGGCGATGCTGCTGGCCAGCAGCGCGTCGAAGGTCTGCACCGTGATGCCGGCCACCAGGCTCCTGCGCAGCGCCTGGATGTTGTAGCGGTAGGGCTCGTGCTTGAGCACCGTGCCCTCGCCGAACCAGCCGCCCGGCGGGATGCCGGTGAAGGTCATCGGCACGCCCATCGCGGTGTCGTTGCTCATCTTCAGCAGGCCGTCGACGAGGCCGAACCAGAACGTGACCGGACGGCCGACCCGGCAGATCAGCTCACCGGGCTCGACCTCGACCACGCGCAGGTCGGCCAGCGCGCGGCTGCGATCCTCGCCGCGCAGCAGCGCGAACCAGGGGATGCCGGCCAGCTCCTCCCGGCTCGGTGGGCGCGAGCGCGCGAGCAGCGCCGGTGGCGCGAACGGCGAGGCGGCGGTCATGCGGGTAATGCCTGATGGGGCGATCCCGCAAATTGTCGTCGGAACGACAGGCCGGCGTCAAACTTGTCCTCAGAATGGGACTCCATTGAAGGGCCCGGCGATCGACCGGCCCGAGGAGACCTTTGCATGAGCGCGACCTTCCCCGGATGGATGCTCGAGCACGCGGCCAGGCGCCCCGATGCGGCGGCGCTGCGCATCAAGGAGTTCGGCATCTGGCAGACCACGACCTGGGCCGACCTGGCGCGGCTGGTTCGGCGCATGGCCGGCGGGCTGGCGCAGGCCGGCCTGAAGAGCGGCGAACACGTGATCGTGATCGGCGAGAACCGACCGCGCCTGTATGCGGCGATGCTAGCGGTGCAGTCGCTCGGCGGCATCCCGGTGCCGCTGTACCAGGACGCGGTCGCGACCGAGTTCGTCTACCCGATCCAGAACGCCGACGTGCACCTGGCCTTCGTCGAGGACCAGGAGCAGGTCGACAAGCTGCTCGAGATCCGGGCGGAGTGCCCCGGCCTGACCCACATCTGGTACGACGAGCCGCGCGGCCTGCGCAACTACGACGAGCCCGGGCTGGCGTCGATCGACGACCTCGTCGAAGCCGGCGCGGCCCATCACAAGGCCCACCCGGACTTCTTCGACCAGGCGGTGGCCCGCGTCGCGCCGAAGGACGTCGCGGCGATGTTCTTCACCTCCGGCACCACCGGCAAGCCCAAGGGCGTGGTGCACACCCATTTCACGCTGCTCGACCGCGCCGCCGCCGGCGCCCGCTTCGACAAGCTGACCGAGCGCGAGGAGGTGCTGGCCTACCTGCCGCCGGCCT
>CALJUI010000215.1 GCA_937975735.1 uncultured Rubrivivax sp. | reverse complement strand
GCGAGAAGGCCAGCCGCGACGCGAAGAAGGAGATGATCGAGGCCAACCTGCGCCTCGTGATCTCGATCGCGAAGAAGTACACCAACCGCGGCCTGCAGTTCCTCGACCTGATCCAGGAAGGCAACATCGGCCTGATGAAGGCGGTGGACAAGTTCGAGTACCGCCGCGGCTACAAGTTCTCGACCTACGCGACCTGGTGGATCCGCCAGGCGATCACGCGCTCGATCGCCGACCAGGCGCGCACGATCCGCATCCCGGTGCACATGATCGAGACGATCAACAAGATGAACCGGATCTCGCGCCAGCACCTGCAGGAGTTCGGCTACGAGCCCGATGCGCCGACGCTGGCCGAGAAGATGGAGATCCCCGAGGACAAGATCCGCAAGATCATGAAGATCGCCAAGGAGCCGATCTCCATGGAGACGCCGATCGGCGACGACGACGACAGCCACCTCGGCGACTTCATCGAGGACACCAACAACACCGCGCCGATCGAGGCCGCGATGCAGGCCGGCCTGCGCGACGTCGTCAAGGACATCCTCGACAGCCTGACCCCTCGCGAGGCCAAGGTGCTGCGCATGCGCTTCGGCATCGAGATGAGCACCGACCACACGCTGGAGGAGGTCGGCAAGCAGTTCGACGTCACGCGCGAGCGCATCCGCCAGATCGAGGCCAAGGCGATCCGCAAGCTCAAGCACCCGAGCCGAAGCGACAAGCTGCGTACCTACCTCGACAACCTTTGATCTGAGAGGGGACGGACCGGCCCTTTACACTTCGCCGCCGATGACCCAGATCTCCGACCGCACCGTCCTGTTCGCCGACCTGCGCGGCAGCACGGCGCTGTTCGAGACCCTGGGCAACGCCGAGGCGACCTCGGTGGTGACGCACTGCGTGGCGACGATCTCGGTGCCGGTGGCCGGTCATGGCGGCCACGTCATCAAGACCCTGGGCGACGGGCTGATGGCGCTGTTCGGATCGGCGGCCGAGGCGATGCAGGCTGCGGCGCGGATGCACGATGTGCTCGAGGCGATGGTCCAACGGGGCCAGGAGCGCGGCGCGTCGTCGGGCCTGCGCGCGCTCCGGCTGCAGGTGGCGATGGCGCGCGGCGAGGTCGTCGAGATGGCCGGCGACGCCTTCGGCGACGCGGTGAATGTCGCCGCCCGCCTGCTCGATCACGCCAGCGACAACGAGACCCTGATCACCGACGAGGTGCTCGCCGGCCTGACGCCCGAGCAGCGGGCGCGTTTCCGCAGCCTGGACCGCCTGACGCTGCGCGGCCGCGTCGAGCCGGTGGCCGTGCACGTGCTCGGTGGCCGGCGCGGCGGAGATCTCGCGGTGACGCAGTTCGGCGACGTGGCCACGACGGTCGAGGGGCCGGATGGCCTGCGGCTGACCTGGCTCGAGCAGGTGCAGACCTTCGCCGCCGCGCAGCTGCCCGTCGTGCTGGGCCGCAGCCCGCAGGCCGCCTTCTGCGTCGACGACTCGCGCGTGTCGCGTTCGCATTGCCGGGTCGACTGGCACGGCGGCAGCTTCCAGCTCACCGACCTCAGCTACAACGGCACCTATGTGCGCTTTGCCGACGGCGAGGTGGTCAGCCTGCGCCGCGGCAGTTGCGCGCTGCACGGCCAGGGGCAGATCGCCCTCGGCGGCCTCCCGAGCGACCCCACCTCGGCCTGCGTCAGTTTCCAGATCATGCGCTTTGCCGGCACCCGCCGCGACGGCCGCAACGAATGGCTGCCGACCCGATGAGCGCCGCCACGCTGCGGGTGCTGTACGTCGACGACGACCGCCTGAACGCCTTCCTGTTCGAGCGCACCTGCGACGCCGCCGGCGGGCTGGATGTGGCCTGCGCGGCCAGCGGCGCCGAGGCCGAGCGGGTGCTGCTGGAATTCCGCCCGGCACTGCTGGTCATCGACCTGCACCTGCCCGACACCGACGGCTTCGCGCTGCTGCCGCGCCTGCGCCAGGCGCTTGGCGAGCCGGCGCTGCCCGCACTGCTGTGCACCGCCGAGCATCCCGACGAGGTGCGCGACCGCGCCCGCCACGCCGGCTTCCAGGGCTGCCTGGACAAGCCGCTCGACGTCGCCGCGGTCGCCCGCCTGCGCGAGTTCGTGGCCGCGCCATGAGCTTCGGCGCCGAGCCGCCCTTTCGCCACGGCCAGCCCGCCCGCACTGCGGTGCTGCTGGTCAACCTGGGCACGCCCGACGCGCCGACCGCCCCGGCGCTGCGGCGATACCTGGCCGAGTTCCTGAGCGATCCGCGCGTCGTCGAGATCCCGCGCCTGCCGTGGTGGCTGATCCTGCACGGCATCATCCTGCGCGTGCGACCGGCGAAGTCGGCGGCCAAGTACGCCAGCGTCTGGACGCCCGAGGGCTCGCCGCTGGCGGTCTGGACCGCGCGCCAGGTCGACGCGCTGCAGCTCGCATTGGTCGCGCGCGGACACCATCTGCTCGTTCGCGCGGCGATGCGCTACGGCCGGCCGTCGATCCCTGACGTGCTCGACGCGCTGCGCGCCGAAGGGGCCACCCGGGTGCTGGTGCTGCCGCTGTACCCGCAGTACGCGGCGGCGACCACGGCCAGCGTGGCCGACCGTGTGATGCAGTGGGCCAGGCAGGCGCGCCGGATGCCCGAATTCCGGTTCGTCGGCGAGTACCACGACGACCCGGGCTACATCGAGGCGCTGGCCGAACGCGTGCAGGCGCACTGGCAGGCGCACGGCCGCGGCGAACGGCTGATCCTGAGCTTCCACGGCGTGCCGCAGCGTTCGCTGATGCTCGGCGACCCCTACCACTGCCAGTGCCACAAGACCGCGCGCCTGCTCGGCGAGCGGCTCGCTCTGGCGGCCGGCGAGATGCAGGTGACCTTCCAGAGCCGCTTCGGCAAGGCCAAGTGGCTCGAGCCCTACACCGAGCCGACGCTGAAGGCGCTCGCCGCGCAAGGGGTCAAGCGGGTCGACGTGATGTGCCCGGGCTTCGTAGCCGACTGCCTGGAAACGCTCGAGGAGATCGCGATGGAAGCCCGCGAGGCCTTCGTCGGGGCCGGCGGCGAGGCGTTCCACTACATCGACTGCCTGAACGCGCGGCCGCGCTGGATCGAGGCCCTGGCCGACCTCACCGAGCGCCACCTTCAAGGCTGGCCGACCGGCCCGGCGGCCGACGATCCGGCGCAGCGCGAACGCGCGCTAACGCTGGGCGCGCCGACGTAGCGCCATCAGCCGCGGCAGCACCAGCACCGCGAGCACCACCGCCAGCAGCGCCGCCGACATCGGCCGCTGCACGAACACCAGCCAGTTGCCTTCGCCGATCGACAGCGCATTGCGCAGCTGCGCCTCGGCCAGCGGGCCGAGGATCAGGCCGACGATCACCGGCGCGGTCGGGAAGTCGTAGCGGCGCATCAGCACGCCGAGCAGGCCGACGCCGAACATCAGGTACAGGTCGAAGGCGCTCTGCCGCATGCCGTAGACGCCGACCGTCGCGAAGATCAGGATGCCCGCGTACAGCTGCGGGCGCGGGATCTTCAGCAGCTAGACCCACAGCCCGACGAGCGGCAGGTTGAGCACCAGCAGCATCACGTTGCCGATGTACAGCGACGCGATCAGCGCCCAGACCAGGCCCGAGGAGGTCTGGAACAGCTGCGGCCCGGCGTTGATGCCGTAGTTCTGCAGCGCCGACAGCAGGATGGCCGTCGTCACCGAGGTCGGGATGCCCAGCGTCAGCAGCGGGATCAGCGTCGCGGTGACGGCGGCGTTGTTCGCCGCCTCGGGGCCGGCCACGCCCTCGATCGCGCCGGTCGTGCCGAACTCGTCCTTGTGCTTGCTCAGCTTGCGCTCGGTCGCGTAGCTCAGGAAGGTCGGGATCTCCGAACCGCCGGCCGGGATGGTGCCGAACGGGAAGCCCAGGCCGGTGCCGCGCAGCCAGGCCGGCCAGGAGCGTCGCCACTCGCCGCGCGTCATGTGGACCTTGCCCATCGCGTTCATGTCCGAGGCGCTGCGGCCCTCGTACAGCGCGGTGTACATCGCCTCGCCGACCGCGAAAAGGCCGACCGCGATCAGCACCACCTCGATGCCGTCGAAGAACTCGGGCACGCCACCGGTGTAGCGCGCCGCGCCGCTGATCTGGTCGATGCCGACCAGGCCCATGCCGATGCCCAGGAACAGCGCGGTCAGTCCGCGCAACGTGCTCTTGCCGAGCACCGCGCTGACCGTGGTGAAGGCGAGCAGCATCAGGCAGAAATACTCCGGCGGCCCGAGCAGCACCGCGTATTTGGCCACCACCGGCGCGAACAGCGTGACGAGCACGGTGGCGATCGTGCCGGCGACGAATGAGCCGATGGCCGACGTGGCCAGCGCCGCGCCGGCGCGGCCGTGCTTGGCCATCTTGAAGCCTTCGAGCGCGGTCACCATCGTGCCCGTCTCGCCCGGCGTGTTGAGCAGGATCGACGTCGTCGAGCCGCCGTACATCGCACCGTAGTAGATGCCGGCGAAGAAGATCATCGACGCCGTCGGCTCGACCTGCGCGGTGATCGGCAGCAGCATCGCCACCGTGACCGCCGGACCCAGGCCCGGCAGCACGCCGATCGCGGTGCCCAGCGCGCAGCCGATGAAGGCCCACAACAGGTTGACCGGCGTCGCCGCGGTCGCGAAGCCGCCTGCGAGCAGGCCGAGGATGTCGGTCATGGGCGAACCCGGAGCGGGTCCGGGTTTCCCGGCCCGTGGAGCGACCCCTCGGGGGGCAGCGGACGCAGTGAGCGTGGGGGCATGGCTAGATCCAGCCGGTGGCGGTCAGCCCCGGCAGGTTGATCGCCAGCACCTTGGTGAACAGCCAGAACGCCGGCGCGGCGATCAGGAAGCCGGTGACGGCGTCGATCAGCACCTGGCGCGGCCCGCCGGCGGGCTTGGCCTCGGCAATGCGCAGGCCGCGTACCGCGAGCACGAAGCACAGCGCGCAGCTGAGGACGAAGCCGGCGCGGTTGATCAGCGACGCGTTGGCCAGGATGCCGGCCGCCACCCAGGCCAGCGCATGCCAGTCGCCGCGTTCGGCGCCGGCGCCCTCCTCGAGCGCACGGTAGCCGCCGCGCAGCGCCTGCCACAGCAGCAGCGCACCGCACACCGCCAGCGCCCCGGCGATGAACCAGGGCAGCACGGCGGGGCCGACGCCGGAGTAGCCGATCGCCGCCGGCAGATCCTTCGCGCCCCAGGCCAGCAGACCGCCGATGGCCAGCGCTGCGGCGCCGATCAGGACCTGCGCCGGCCTGGAGCGCGAGGAGTGGCTCACGATCGGGCCCTCAGATCATCCCGGCCTTGACCATCGTGGCGCGCAGGCTTGCGAACTCGTTGTCGACGAAGTCCTCGAAGGGCTTGCCGGCCAGCAGCGCAGGCGTCCACTTGTTCTTCTCGAGCGCCTCCTCCCAGCTCTTGTGCTTGGTCGCGGCGATCACCAGGTCGGTCAGGGCCTTGCGCTCGGCCGGCGAGATGCCGGGGGCGGCGTAGACACCGCGCCAGTTGCCGATCACGACATTGATGCCCTGCTCCTTCAGCGTCGGCACCGGGATGCCCTTCAGGCGAGTCTCGGAGGTGACGCCGATCGGCTTCATCTTGCCGGCCTCGATGTACTGCTGGAACTCGCTGTAGCCGCTGCCGCCGACCGAGACGTTGCCGCCCAGGATCGCCGCGGTGGCCTCGCCGCCTCCGCGGAACGGCACGTAGTTGATCTTCGACGCGTCGACGCCGACCTCGCGCGCGATCATCGCCGCGGCGATGTGCTCGGTGGAGCCGCGCGAGCCGCCGCCCCACTTGACGCTGGCCGGGTCCTTCTTCATCGCCTCGACCACGTCCTTCATCGTCTTGAACGGCGAGCTCTCCGGCAGCACGAAGACGTTGTACTCGCTGGTCAGGCGGGCGATCGGCGTGGCCTGCGTGATCGACACCGGCGGCTTGCCGGTGATGATGCCGCCCAGCATGACCGCGCCCATCACCATCAGCGCGTTCGGGTCGCCCTTGCTCGCGTTGACGAACTGCGCCAGGCCGATCGCGCCGGCGGCGCCGCCCTTGTTCTCGTAGGTCACCGCCGACGCCAGGCCGGCGTCCTGCAGCGCCTTGCCGAGCGCGCGACCGGTGGTGTCCCAGCCGCCGCCGGGGTTGGCGGGTACCATCATCTTCAGGTTGGCGGCGGCGCGGGCGCCGATCGGCAGTGCGCCGATCGCGGCCATCGCGGCGAGGGACTTCAGGAAGGTGTCGCGACGCATGGGGTCTCCTTCGTTGGGTGGGTCGATGCAGGCATGGTCACCGCCGAGCCTGTCAAACCGCTGTCGTCGGCACTAGGGATCACCCGAAGTCATGAAGCTGCTGCTGGTCGAGGACAACCCGGCGATGCAGGCCACGCTGCAGCGCGCCTTCGGCCGCCGCGGCATCCAGGTGACGGCTTGCGACGACGGCGCACGTGCGCTCGACCGCTGGCGCGCCAGCGTGCCCGACGTCGTGCTGCTCGACCTGAGCCTGCCGGGGCGGGACGGCCTGGAGGTGCTGGCGCAGGCGCGTGCCGAGGGCCTGGGCACGCCGGTGCTGATCCTGACCGCGCGCGGCACCGTCGGCGACCGCGTGCTCGGGCTGAATACCGGCGCCGACGACTACCTCGCCAAGCCCTTCGACCTCGACGAACTCGAAGCCCGCGTCCGTGCGCTGGCGCGCCGCGGCGGCGCGGCCCCGGGCTCTACCGACGCCACCGACAGCGCCTTCGCCGGCCTGCAGGCCGATGCCGAGTCCGGCGCCATCGCCTTGCACGGCCAGGTGCTCGACCTGACCCAGCGCGAGGCCGCGTTGCTGCGCGCGCTGCTCGCCCGGCCGGGCCAGGCGGTGGCCAAGGAGCGGCTGCTCGAACGGGTGTTCCCCGGCGACGCGGACGTGCAGCCCGAGGCGATCGAGGTCGTGGCCTATCGGCTGCGCAAGAAGCTGTCCGGCAGCCCGGCGCGCATCGTCACGCTGCGCGGCCTGGGCTACCTGCTCAAGAGCGCTGAATGAGCGGCCGCAGTTCGCTGCGCCGCCGGCTGCTCGCCGGCATCCTGCTGCCGGTGCTGCTGTTCGTCGCGGTCAACACCGTCGTGCTGTACCGCCAGGCCCTTGCCGCCGCCGACACCGCCTACGACCGCACCCTGCTGGCCACCGCCAAGTCGATCGGCGAGCTGCTCGAGCTGGTCGACGGCAGCGACGGCGTGCAGCTTCGCGCCAACGTGCCCTATTCGGCGCTCGAAGCCTTCGAGGCCGACAACCGCAGCAGGCTGTACTTCCGCGTCAGCGGCTTCGGCGGCGAGATGGTGGCGGGCTTCGACGACCTGCCGGCACCGCGCCGGGAGCTGCCGGCGCAGACCGTCTACGCCGCGCTGGTCCACTTCTACGACGACGCCTACCGCGATCAGCCGGTGCGCATGGCGGTGCTGCTGCAGCCGGTGGCCGGCGTCGGCGGCCAGGGCGTGGCCACGGTGCAGGTGGCCGAGACGCTCGAGCTGCGGCACACGCTGGCGCAGCGGCTGCTGTTCGACACCCTGTCGCGCCAGGCGGCGCTGGTCGGGCTGATCGCGCTGGTGGTGGTGATCGTGGTGCAGCGCGCGACACGTCCTGTGCGCGAGCTCAGCGAGCGCATCCTCGCCCGCCCCGCCGGCGACCTGACGCCGATCGAGGCTGGCGCCGCACCGCGCGAACTGCTGCCGCTGGTCGGCGCGACGAACCAGGTCATGCAGCGGCTGGAGCGGCTGCTGGCGCACCAGAAGCGCTTCGTGCGCGACGCCTCGCACCAGCTGCGCACGCCGCTGGCCGTGCTGAAGACGCAGGTGCAGTCGGCCCGCCGCGGCGACGTCGACGCCCCGCAGGCGCTGGCCGAGATCGGCCACACCGTCGACCGGGCCACCGAGCTGGCCAACCAGATGCTGGCGCTGGCCAAGGTCGAGCAGCTGCGCCAGCAGGACGACGCCGGCGTCATCGACTGGGCGTCGGTCGTGCGCGCCGTCGCGCTGGACCTGGCGCCGCTGATCTCCGACCACGAGCTCGACTTCTCGATCGAGACGCAACCGGCGTCGGTGCGGGCGCACGAATGGGCGCTGCGCGAGCTGGTGCGAAACCTGCTGCACAACGCGATCAAGCAGTCCCCGGCCGGCGGCTCGCTGGCCGTCTCGCTGCTGGCCGACGGACGCCACGCCGCGCTGACGATCGCCGACGACGGTCCGGGCATCGGCGAGGAGCAGCGTTCCCGGCTGTTCCAGCCATTCGCCGCCGGCGGCACGGCCAACGGCCTTCGCGGCGGCTCGGGACTCGGCCTGGCGATCTGCCACGAGATCGTCGACTCGCTGGGCGGCACGCTCGACCTGCGCAACCGCCATCGCCATGGCCGCATCGCAGGGCTCGATGCCATCGTCCGGCTGCCACTGGCGTCGCTGGGCGAAAATCGGACCGGATGAACGCCCTGCCCTTGGTCGACCGCCTGCGCCTGGACAAGTGGCTGTGGGCAGCGCGGCTCTACAAGACGCGCTCGCTGGCCGCCGACGAGGTCGATCGCGGGCGCGTGCGGGTCAACGGCCAGAACGCCAAGCCGGCACGCGAGCTCAAGGCGGGCGACCGCGTCGAGTTGCGCGAGCAGGCGGTCTGGCGGGTGCTCGTCGTGCAGGCGCTGTCCGCGGTGCGCGGCCCGGCCCCGCTGGCCCAGGCGCTGTACGCGGAGACGCCGGAGAGCCAGCGGGCCCGGGCCGAGGCCGCCGCCGCGCGCCGGCTGGCCGCCGAGCCGGCGCAGGCGATCGTCCAGGGCCGGCCGACCAAGCGTGACCGCCGGGCGCTGGATCGCAGCCAGGTCGCCTGGCAGCGCTGGAGTGCGTCGATCGACGACGAGTGACTTCCCGGAAGGCCGAATTCGGCACGATATCCCTCTTGAAGTCGCGGATATGACCCCCATGTCCGCGCAAACCCCTCGATCTGGACGACATGACCCCCAACGAGCCCCGCCCCCAGGACGCTACCGTCGCCCCACAGGACACCTCGACAACCCAGCCCGCCACGCCGGACCACGAGACCGACGCGGCGGCCGACCCGGCCGCCCGGCTAGCCCAGCTGGAGGCCCGGCACGCCGAGGTCTCCGAGTCCTTCCTTCGTGCCAAGGCCGAAGCCGAGAACACCCGCCGCCGCGCCGAGGAGGAGATGGCGAAGGCGCGCAAGTTCGCGATCGAGAGCTTCGCCGAGACGCTGCTGCCGGTCTGCGACAGCCTGGAAGCGGCGATCACGATCCCGAACGCCACCCCCGAACAGCTGCTCGAGGGCGTGCACGCGACGCTGCGGCAATTGCTCCAGGCGCTGGAGCGCAACAAGGTGCTGCCGATCAGCCCGCCGCAGGGCACCAAGTTCGATCCGCACCAGCACCAGGCGATCAGCGTCGTGCCGGCCGAGCAGGACGCCAACACCGTGGTCGCGGTGCTGCAGAAGGGCTACCTGATCAACGACCGCGTGCTGCGGCCGGCGCTGGTCACGGTGTCGGCGCCGAAGTAGCGGCGCCGCTCCGGTGCCGACCTTGAAAGCCGCGCACCGAACCGCAACTCAAGAACAACTGGATTTCAGCTTCAGGAGAGTCACAAATGGGAAAGATCATCGGCATTGACCTGGGCACGACCAACTCGTGCGTCGCGGTCATGGAAGGCAACACGACCAAGGTCATCGAGAACAGCGAGGGTGGCCGCACCACCCCGTCGATCATCGCCTACCAGGAAGACGGCGAGATCCTGGTCGGCGCCTCGGCCAAGCGCCAGGCGGTGACCAATCCGAAGAACACCCTGTACGCGGTCAAGCGCCTGATCGGACGCAAGTTCGAGGAGAAGGAGGTGCAGAAGGACATCGACATGATGCCCTACAAGATCGTCAAGGCCGACAACGGCGATGCCTGGGTGGAAGTCCGCGGCGAGCGCCGCGCGCCGCCGCAGGTCAGCGCCGAGGTGCTGCGCAAGATGAAGAAGACCGCCGAGGACTACCTCGGCGAGACGGTGACCGAGGCCGTGATCACGGTGCCGGCCTACTTCAACGACAGCCAGCGCCAGGCCACCAAGGACGCCGGCCGCATCGCCGGCCTGGAGGTCAAGCGCATCATCAACGAGCCGACCGCCGCGGCCCTGGCCTTCGGCCTGGACAAGCACGGCAAGGGCGACCGCAAGATCGCCGTGTTCGACCTCGGCGGCGGCACCTTCGACATCTCGATCATCGAGATCGCCGACGTCGACGGCGAGAAGCAGTTCGAGGTGCTCTCCACCAACGGCGACACCTTCCTCGGCGGTGAGGACTTCGACCAGCGCATCATCGACTACATCGTCACCGAGTTCAAGAAGGAGCAGGGCGTCGACCTGACCAAGGACGTGCTGGCCCTGCAGCGCCTGAAGGAAGCGGCCGAGAAGGCCAAGATCGAGCTGTCCAACAGCACGCAGACCGACGTCAACCTGCCCTACATCACGGCCGATGCGTCCGGCCCGAAGCACCTGAACATCAAGCTCACGCGCGCCAAGCTCGAGAGCCTCGTCGAGGACCTGATCGAGCGCACGATCGAGCCCTGCAAGATCGCGATCAAGGACGCCGGCGTGAAGACCGGCGACATCGACGACATCATCCTCGTCGGCGGCATGACGCGCATGCCCAAGGTGCAGGAGAAGGTCAAGGCCTTCTTCGGCAAGGAGCCGCGCAAGGACGTCAACCCGGACGAGGCGGTAGCGGTCGGCGCCGCGATCCAGGGCCAGGTGCTGGGCGGCGAGCGCAAGGACGTGCTGCTGCTCGACGTCACCCCGCTGTCGCTGGGCATCGAGACCCTGGGCGGCGTGATGACCAAGATGATCAAGAAGAACACCACGATCCCGACCAAGTTCAGCCAGGTGTTCTCGACCGCCGACGACAACCAGCCGGCGGTGACGATCAAGGTCTTCCAGGGCGAGCGCGAGCTGGCGGCGGGCAACAAGTCGCTGGGCGAGTTCAACCTCGAAGGCATCCCGCCGTCTCCGCGCGGCATGCCCCAGATCGAGGTCACCTTCGACATCGACGCCAACGGCATCCTGCACGTCGGCGCCAAGGACAAGGCCACCGGCAAGGAGAACAAGATCACCATCAAGGCGAACTCGGGCCTGTCCGAGGCCGAGATCGAGAAGATGGTCAAGGACGCCGAGGCCAATGCCGCCGAGGACCACAAGAAGGTCGAACTGGTGCAGGCCCGCAACCAGGCCGACGCGATGGTGCACACCGTCAAGAAGAGCCTGGCCGAGCACGGCGACAAGCTCGACGGCGGCGAGAAGGAGAAGATCGAGGCCGCGCTGAAGGACGCCGAGGAGGCCATCAAGGGCGACGACAAGGCGGCGATCGAGTCGAAGACCGAAGCCCTGATGGCGGCCAGCCAGAAGCTCGGCGAGAAGGCCTACGCCGACGCGCAGACGGCGCAGGCCGCCGCCGGCGAGGCGAGCGCGGGTGGCGGCGAGGCGCCGAAGGCGTCCGCCAAGCCGGACGACGACAACGTGGTCGACGCCGACTTCAAGGAAGTCAAGAAGTGACGGGGCGGCCCGCCCGGCCGATGGCCGGGCGGCCACCCTCTCTCGCCGCGTTCGAGCGTGCAGGCCGGCCCTGACGCTCCTCGCGGCGAAGCCGTTTTCTACGACCCTGGAATTCCATGGCAAAGCGCGACTACTACGACATCCTCGGCGTGCCGAAGAACGCCAGCGAGGCCGACATCAAGAAGGCCTACCGCAAGCTGGCGATGAAGTACCACCCGGACCGCAACCAGGGCGACGGTGCGAAGAAGTCGGAGGAACAGTTCAAGGAGGCCAACGAGGCCTACGAGATGCTCACCGACCCGCAGAAGCGTGCCGCCTACGACCAGTTCGGCCACGCCGGCGTCGACCCCAGCATGGGCGCCGGGCGCGGCGCCGGGCCGGAAGGCTTCGGCGGCTTCGCCGAGGCCTTCGGCGACATCTTCGGCGACATCTTCGGCGGCGGCGCCGGCGCGCGCCGGGGCGGTGGCCAGCAGGTCTACCGCGGCAGCGACCTGAGCTATGCGATGGAGATCACGCTGGAGGAGGCCGCGCACGGCAAGGACACGCAGATCCGCATCCCCAGCTGGGACCATTGCGAGACCTGCAAGGGCACCGGCGCCAAGCCCGGCACCAGCCCCAAGACCTGCACCACCTGCAACGGCACGGGCACGGTGCATCTGCGCCAGGGCTTCTTCAGCATCCAGCAGACCTGCCCGCACTGCCACGGCAGCGGCAAGATCATCCCCGAGCCCTGCACCGCCTGCAACGGCGCCGGCAAGGTCAAGCGCCAGAAGACGCTGGAGGTGAAGATCCCGGCCGGCATCAACGAGGGCATGCGCATCCGCTCGGCCGGCAACGGCGAGCCGGGCGCCAACGGCGGTCCGCCGGGCGACCTGTACATCGAGATCCGCATGAAGGCGCACGACGTCTTCGAGCGCGACGGCGACGACCTGCATTGCACCGTGCCGGTTGGTCTGACGACCGCCGCGCTCGGCGGCTCGATCGAGGTGCCGACGCTCGGCGGCAAGGCGGAGATCGAGCTGCCCGAGGGCACCCAGCACGGCAAGACCTTCCGCCTGCGCGGCAAGGGCATCAAGGGCCTTCGCTCGAGCTATCCGGGCGACCTGTACTGCCACGTGACGGTCGAGACCCCGGTCAAGCTGACCGATCACCAGCGCAAGCTGCTGCAGGAACTCGACGCCTCGTTCCGTGACGCCGGCGACCGCCACTCGCCGAACGCCAAAAGCTGGACCGACCGCGTCAAGGACCTCTTCAAGTAGGGTCCTTCGGTGCTTCAGAACAGGCTGCCCTGCCCGGCCTGCATCGCCGGGCGGCGGAACTGCGACAGGTCGAGCGCCGCCTTCTCCCGGTTCAGCCCGAGCCGCGTGCAGGCCTTGTCGAAGCGCTGCCGGAGCAGCCGCGCCCAGACGCCCTGCCCGGTCATTCGGCTGCCGAAGCGCGCGTCGTTGTCCTGGCCGCCGCGCATCTCCCGGATCCGCGCCATGATGCGTGACGCACGCTCGGGCACGTGCGTGTCCAGCCATTGCTGGAACAGCGGGTTGACCTCCCAGGGCAGGCGCAGCACGACGCTGAAGGCCGAACGGGCGCCGGCCGACGCGGCGGCCTCGAGGATCTTCTCCAGCTCCGGCTCGTTGAGGAACGGGATCACCGGCGACACGCTGACACCGACCGGTACGCCGGCCTTCGCCAGCGCCTCGATCGTGCGCAGCCGGCGTGCCGGCGCCGTCGCGCGCGGCTCGAGCTTGCGGGCGAGTTCGCCGTCCAGCGTGGTGATCGAGACGTAGACTGCGGCCAGCCGATCGCGCCCGAGCGGCGCGAGCAGGTCCAGGTCGCGCTCGATCAGCGAGGACTTGGTGATGATCGAGAACGCGTGCCGGCTCTCGGCCAGCACCTCGATCACCGCGCGCGTCAGCCGCAGCCGGCGCTCCGCCGGCTGGTAGGCGTCGGTGGCCGAGCCGATGTTCAGCGACAGCGGCGTGTACGAGCGCGCCGCGAGCGTCTCGCGCAGGCGCTCGGCGGCGTTCACCTTGGCGACGATGCGGGTCTCGAAGTCCAGCCCCGGCGACAGGTTCAGATAGCTGTGCGTGGGCCGCGCGTAGCAGTAGATGCAGCCGTGCTCGCAGCCACGGTAGGGGTTGATCGACAGGTCGAAGCCGATGTCGGGCGACTGGTTGCCCGTCAGGATGCTGCGCACCGACTCCTCGATGATCCGGGTGTCCGGCGCGAGGCGCTCTTCGCGCGCCGCCTGCTCCAGCGCGCCCCAGCCGTCGTCGAGCGACTCGCGCGTGCTGCCGCTGAAGCGGTGCTCGATCGCCCAGGCGGTGCCGCGACCCTTGAAGGGCGCGAAGACCAGGGTGACGGGCGGAGCACCGGCCGCATCGGCCCGATCGGTGGCTTTGTCTTGCATACTGTAAATATATACAGTCTGCAGGCCGGCGGCAAGCGCTTCAGTACGGCGTGATCTCGTCCGGTGCCTTGTTCTCGAAGCGCGTGAGCGGCTTCAGGAAGATCAGCTTGACCGTGCCGACCGGCCCGTTGCGCTGCTTGGCGATGATGATCTCGGAGACGCCGGGCTCCTTGCTTTCCTTGTTGTAGTAGTCGTCGCGGTAGATGAACATGATGACGTCGGCGTCCTGCTCGATCGCGCCGGACTCGCGCAGGTCGCTCATCATCGGCCGCTTGTCGTTGCGCGACTCGACGCTGCGGTTGAGCTGCGACAGTGCCAGCACCGGGCACTGCAGCTCCTTGGCCAGCGCCTTCAGGCCGCGCGAGATCTCGCCGATCTCGGTGGCGCGGTTCTCGTCGCTGCCGCTGCCGCCGCTCATCAGCTGCAGGTAGTCGACGACGATCAGGCCGAGCTGCCCGTACTGGCGAGACATGCGCCGTGCGCGCGCGCGCAGCTCGGCGGCGGTCAGCGCCGGGGTCTCGTCGATGAAGACCTGGACCTGCTTCAACTTGTCGACCGCCTCGGCGAGCCGGCTCCACTCCTCGTCGCCGAGCTTGCCGGTGCGCAGATGCTGCTGGTCGATGCGGCCGAGCGAGCCGACCAGGCGCAGCGCCAGCTGGGCCGCGCCCATCTCCATCGAGAACACCAGCACCGGCAGGCCCTCGTGGACCGCGACGTTCTCGGCGATGTTCAGCGCGAACGCGGTCTTGCCCATCGACGGGCGCGCCGCCAGCACCAGCAGGTCGCCCTTCTGCAGGCCGGCCGTCATGCGGTCCATCTCGAAGAAGCCGGTGCGCACCCCGGTGACCTCCTCGGCCCCGTTCTCGTACAGCTCGGTGACGCGGTCGATCAGCGAGACGACCAGCTTGTCCATGCTCTGGAAGCCCTGGCGCTGGCGCGAGCCCTCCTCGCCGATGCGGAAGATGCGGCCCTCGGCTTCGTCCAGGATCTGCGTCACCGCCCGGCCCTGCGGGCTGAACGCGGTCGTCGCGATCTCGTCGCTGGCGTGGATCAGCTTGCGCAGGATCGCGCGCTCGCGGACGATCTCCGCGTAGCGGCGCATGTTGGCCGCGCTCGGCACGCTCTGCGCCAGCGCGTTCAGATACGCCAGGCCGCCGCAGGTCTCGGCCTGCCCGTGGCCCTGCAACTGCTCGAAGACCGTGATCACGTCGGCGGGCTTGCTGTCGGCGACCAGCGCGCCGATCGCCGTGTAGATCAGCTTGTGTTCGTGGCGGTAGAAGTCCGAATCGGTCAGCAGATCGGCGGCGCGGTCCCAGGCCAGGTTGTCGAGCAGCAGCCCGCCGAGCACGCTCTGCTCGGCCTCGATCGAGTGCGGCGGCACGCGCAGTCGCGCGACCTCGTCGTCGCGGACGGACTCGCGCGGGGTGTCGCGCGGAGGCTTGGAATCGGACAGCGTGGACATCGATCGATGATACGGTTGCGGGCCGGTCCCGCCTGTGGACCGCCCTGTGGAAATCGCGGGGAGATCCGGTGGACGGCCGCGCCGTGAACGCGGCCCGAAAAGAACGAAGGCCGGCAATGGCCGGCCCTCTTTGCTGCGGGAGCGAGAACTATTCGCCCTGCGCCACCACCTTGATCGTCAACTCGGCCAGCACGTCGGTGTGCGGGGCGACCGACACCGGATGCTCGCCGACGGTTTTCAGCGGGCCCTCGGGCAGGCGTACCTGCGACTTGTGCACCGGCAGTTCCATCTTGGTCAGCGCCTCGGCGATGTCGGCGTTGGTCACCGAGCCGAAAAGGCGGCCGTCGACGCCGGCCTTCTGCATGATGTAGACGGTCTTGCCGGCGAGCTTCTCGCCCAGCGCCTGCGCTGCCGACAGCTTGTCGGCAGCGACCTTCTCCAGCTCGGCGCGCCGGTCCTCGAACTCCTTCATCGCCGACTCGGTGGCGCGGCGCGCCAGCTTGCTCGGGATCAGAAAGTTGCGGGCGTAGCCGTCCTTGACCTTGACGACGTCGCCCAGGTTGCCGAGCTTGCCGACCTTCTCCAGAAGAATCACTTGCATCGCGGACTCCTTAGACCTTGTGCTGGTCGGTGAACGGCAGCAGGGCCAGGAAGCGCGCGCGCTTGATCGCGGTGGTCAGCTGGCGCTGGTAGAACGCGCGCGTGCCGGTCAGGCGCGCCGGCGTGATCTTGCCGTTGTCGCCGATGAAGTC
>CALJUI010000214.1 GCA_937975735.1 uncultured Rubrivivax sp. | reverse complement strand
CAGCGCTACGGCATCTCCGAGGGCATGATCGATTTCGGCGAGCGCAAGCTCATCTAGAGCGCGGGCCAGCTGCTGGAGCTACCCACGCTGCCGACCCGCGACTAGTCGAATCCGGTGCTCACCCCGCAGGCGGTGCGGCGGCTCTTCGTCACGTTGCGCCAGCTGGCCGAGGGCGGCTGCTCGATCCTCTACATCAGCCACAAGCTCGACGAGATCCGGGCGCTGTGCCACCGCTGCACCGTGCTGCGCGGCGGCCGCGTCACCGGCGAGGTCGATCCGCGCGAGACCGACAACGCCGGCCTGTCGCGGCTGATGATCGGCGCCGAGCCGCCCGAACTGAGCCACGAGGCGGCGCAGCCCGGCGAGGTCGTGCTGTCGATCCAGGGCCTGTCGCTGCCGCGGGCCGACCGCTTCGGCACGACGCTGACCGACATCGGTCTGGAGGTCCGCGCCGGCGAGATCGTCGGCGTCGCCGGCGTGTCGGGCAACGGCCAGCAGGAGCTGATGGCGGCACTGTCGGGCGAGGACCCGCGCGCGCCGGCCGGCTCGATCCGGCTCTTCGGCCAGGACATCGCGCGCGACCCGCCGCGCCAGCGCCGCGACGCCGGCCTGCACTTCGTGCCCGAGGAGCGTCTGGGCCGCGGCGCGGTGCCGTCGATGAGCCTGGCGCAGAACGCGCTGCTGACGCGCACCGAGGCGGTGAGCGGATCGGGCTGGATCCGCGGCTCGGCGCTCGGCCTGCTGGCCGCCAAGGTGATCAGCCGCTTCGACGTCAAGGCCGGCGGCGCCGGCGCGGCGGCGCGCAGCCTGTCGGGCGGCAACCTGCAGAAGTACATCGTCGGTCGCGAGATCGACGCGAACCCGAAGCTGCTGATCGTCTCGCAGCCGACCTGGGGCGTGGACGTCGGCGCCGCGGCGCTGATCCGCGGCGAACTGCTGAAGCTGCGAGACGCCGGCTGCGCGCTGCTGATCGTCAGCGAGGAGCTCGACGAGCTGTTTCAGATCAGCGACCGGCTGATCGTCATCGCGCAGGGGCGGATCTCGCCGTCGATCGCGGTCGCCGAGGCGACGATCGAGCGCATCGGCGAGTGGATGTCCGGCCTGTGGCCGGGCGGCACGAAGACCAAGGAGGCGGCCGATGCCGACGCTTGAGCCGCGCCCGGAGCCGTCGCGCCTGATGTCGCTGGCCTCGCCGGTGATCGCGCTGGTGCTCACCGCGGTCATTGCCGCGCTGATGTTCGTCGCGCTCGGCAAGGACCCGCTGCAGGGCCTGGGCGTGTTCTTCGTGCAGCCGCTGGCCGGCGTGCGCGCGGTCACCGAGGTGCTGCTGAAGGCCACGCCGCTGATCGTCATCGGCCTCGGGCTGGCGGTGTGCTACCGCGCCAACGTCTGGAACATCGGCGCCGAGGGCCAGTACCTGCTCGGCGCGCTGGCCGGCGGCGGTGTCGCGCTGTGGCTGACCACCCGGGGCATCGTGCTGCCGAAATGGGTCGGCCTGCCGCTGGTGCTGGCCGCCGGGGTGCTCGGCGGCATGGCCTGGGCGGCGATCGTCGCGCTGCTGCGCGACCGCTTCAATGCCAACGAGATCCTGGTCAGCCTGATGCTGGTCTACGTCGCGCAGCAACTCGTGAACTACCTCGTGTTCGGGCCGTGGAAGGACCCGGCGGGCTTCAACTTCCCGCAGACCAAGACCTTCGATCCGTCGACCTGGCTGCCGGCACTCGTCGACCGCACGCGGCTGCACGTCGGCTTCCTGGTCGCGCTGGCCGCGGTCGCGGCGGTCTGGGTCTTCATGTTCCGCGCCTTCCGCGGCTTCCAGCTGCAGGTCGGCGGCCTCGCGCCGGCGGCGGCGCGCTATGCGGGCTTCTCGGCGCGCGGTGCGCTGTGGACCGCGCTGATGATCTCCGGCGGCCTGGCCGGGCTGGCCGGCGCGATGGAGGCCGCCGGCCCGCTGCGCCAGCTGACGCCGCACATCTCCACCGGCCTGGGCTTCACCGCGATCATCGTCGTCTTCGTCGGCCGGCTGCACCCGCTGGGCATCGTGTTCGCCGGCGTGCTGCTGTCGATGATGCTGATCGGCGGCGAACTCGGCCAGTCGCGCCTGGGCCTGCCGAACGCGCTGACGGGTGTCTTCCAGGGCCTGCTGCTGGTGCTGCTGCTGGCCTGCGACACCTTGATCCACTACCGCCCGAGGTTCGGCCGCGCGCCGGGCCCGGCGCACTGAAAGGGATCCGGCATGGACGCGCTGTCGCTGCTGATCGCCGCCGCCCTGCTGGCCGGCACGCCGCTGGCGCTGGCCGGCCTGGGCCTGCTGATCAACGAGCGCGCCGGGGTGCTGAACCTGGGCGCCGAGGGCATGATGCTCGTCGCCGCGGTGGCCGGCTTCGCCACCGCGCTGGCCACCGGCAGCGACCTGCTCGCGTTCGCCGCCGGCGCCGCGGCGGGCGCCGCGCTGGCACTGTGCTTCGGCGGCCTGGTGATCTGGCTCAACACCAACCAGTACGCCACCGGGCTGGCGGTCAGCCTGTTCGGCTACGGCTTCTCGGCCTTCGTCGGCGTTGCCTACGTCGGCCAGAAGCTCGCCGAACGCGCGGCCTTCGACCTGCCGCTGCTCGGCGATCTGCCGTGGATCGGCCCGGCGCTGTTCCGCCAGCACTGGATGGTCTACGCGACCATGGCGCTGACCGCGGCGATGATCTGGTTCCTCTACCGCAGCCGCACCGGCCTGGTGCTGCGCGCGGTCGGCGAGTCGCCCGAGTCGGCGCACGCGCTCGGCTACCGCGTGCGCTGGATCCGGCTGGCGGCGGTGATGACCGGCGGTGCGCTGTGCGGCGTCGCCGGCGCCTTCCTGTCGGTGGTCTACGCGCCGCTGTGGGTCGAGGGCCTGACGGCCGGGCGCGGCTGGATCGCGCTGGCGCTGACCACCTTCGCCACCTGGCGGCCGATCCGCGTGCTGCTCGGCGCCTACCTGTTCGGCGGCGTCACGATGCTGCAGTTCCATCTGCAGGGCGAGGGCGTGCAGGTCGCCAGCCAGCTGCTGGCGATGCTGCCGTACCTGGCGACGATCGTCGTGCTGGCGCTGATCAGCCGCAACGCCGCCTTCATCCGCGTCAACATGCCGGCGTCGCTGGGCAAGCCCTTCCACCCCGGCTCATAATTCCCCGCTGCTTTCCAAGCCATCACCAGGAGAGAGAACCCATGATCGACACCGCCAAGCGCTCCGCGCTGAAGATCGCCGGCCTCGCCGCCGTGTTCGCCACCGCCGCGCTCGTCGGCTGCGGCAAGAAGGAGGAACCGGCGCCGGCGCCCGCCCCGGCGCCCGCCGCCGCGCCGGCGCCCAAGCCCGAGCCGCTGAAGGCCGCCTGGGTCTATGTCGGCCCGGTCGGCGACGCCGGCTGGACCTACGCGCACGACCTCGGCCGCAAGGCGGTGGAGGCCGAGTTCGGCGACAAGGTCGTCACGAGCTTCGTCGAGAAGGTGCCCGAGGGCGCCGATGCCGAGCGCGTGATCCGCGACCTGGCCAGCCAGGGCAACAAGATCATCTTCGCGACCTCGTTCGGCTTCATGGAGCCGATGCTCAAGGTCGCGGCCGAGTTCCCGGACGTCCGGTTCGAGCACGCGACCGGCTACAAGACCGCCGACAACATGCGCGTCTACGACGCCAAGTTCTACGAGGACGCCTACATGGCCGGCATCATCGCGGGCAACGTCACCAAGACGAACACGCTGGGCTTCGTCGCGTCGTTCCCGATCCCCGAGGTGCTGCGCAACATCAACGCCTTCACGCTCGGTGCGCAGAGCGTGAACCCGAAGGTCAAGACCAAGGTCGTCTGGGTCAACACCTGGTTCGACCCGCCGAAGGAGAGCGACGCGGCGCAGAGCCTGATCAACGGCGGCGCCGACGTGCTGCTGCAGAACACCGACTCGACCGCGGTGCTGCAGACCGCGGAGAAGAACGGCAAGTTCGCCTTCGGCTGGGACTCCGACATGAGCGCGGTGGCGCCGAAGGCGCACCTGGCGTCCTGCGTCGTCGACTGGGGCCCGTACTACAAGAAGGCCGTCAAGGACGTGATGGACGGCACCTGGAAGACCGAGCGCACCGTCTGGGGCGTCAAGGAAGGCCAGAACGAGCTGCGCAGCATCGCCGACTTCGTGCCCGAGGCGGCTAAGAAGCGCGTCGAGGAGATCAAGGCCGGCATGAAGGACGGCAGCTTCGAGACCTTCACCGGCCCGATCGTCGACAACACCGGCAAGGAGCGCCTGGCCAAGGACGTCAAGGCCGACCAGGACTGGAAGGACAAGGTCGACTTCTACGTCAAGGGCGTCGAAGGCAAGATCCCGGGCGGCAAGTAGGGCCGTGACCGACCCGCTGCCGGCCGAGACGCGCTGGTGGCACCCCGTGTGCGCCGAGGGAGACCTCGGCGCGCGTCCTTCCGCGCACCGCCTGTGGGGCCGCGAACTCGTGGTCTGGCGCGGCGGCGACGGCGAGGTGCACGCCTTCGACGACCGCTGCCCGCACCGCGGCGCCAAGCTCTCGCTCGGGCGGGTGGTCGGCGACCGGCTTCAGTGCGCCTACCACGGCTGGTGCTTCGATCGCGCCGGGCGTTGCGTGCAGGTGCCGGCGACGCCGGACTTCGTGCCGCCGGCATCGATGTCGGCGACGGCCTGGCAGGCGCGCCGCGCGCATGGCCTGGTCTGGGTCGCGATGCAGCCGCGGGACGACGCACCGCCGACGCTGGACGGCCTGCCGGCGCGGCGGCTGGTCTGCGGGCCCTACGACGTCGCGACCAGCGCGCCGCGCGTGGTCGAGAACTTCCTCGACACCTCGCACTTCGGCTTCGTGCACGCCGGGCTGCTCGGCGATCCGGCGCACACCGCGGTGCCGCCCTATGTCGTCGCACAGACCGCCGACGGCCGGCCGATGGTCCCGCACTACCGGGCCTGGCAGCCACGCGCCACCGCCGCGGCGGCCGAGGGCGCCTGGGTCGACTACCGCTACGAGGTGCTCGCCCCCTTCGCTGCCCTGCTGCACAAGCAGCCCGAGGGCGGTGGCGCCGGCGACGCCTATGCGCTCTTCGTCGGCCCGCTCGGCGAGGAGCACTCGCGGGTCTGGTTCCTGCTGTGCAGCGCCGACGAGGCGACGCCCGACGCCGAGCTGCGCGCCTTCCAGGACGCGGTCTTCGCGCAGGACCGGCCGGTGCTCGAGTCGCAGCGCCCGCGCCGGCTGCCGCTCGAAGGCGAACGCCACGGTGCGGCCGACCGGCTGAGCGTGGCCTACCGCCGCTGGCTGATGCGCGCAGGCGTCGGCTTCGGGGCCGCCTGAACCGCGCAGGGATCAGGCGGATCGGACGGCCGTCGGCGCGGCGTCGACGGCCGCGACCGGAGACAGCGTCGTTCGGTCGCCGAGGTCACCCGCGTGCTTCGCGGCGTACATGGTGTGGTCCGCGACGCGCATCAACGCGTCGCTTGTGGCGCCATCGTCGGGGAAGATGCCAAGGCCGACGCTGGCGGTCACGCGGATGTCGAAGCCGGCAATGCTCATGGGCTCCGCGACGGCCGCCACCAGCTTGTGCAACACCGCCTCGGCATCGGTCCTGTGGCTCAAGTCGGCGAGCACGATCACGAACTCGTCGCCACCCAGTCTGGCGACCGTGTCGCCGCTTCGAACGGCACGCGTCAGGCGGTCGGCAACCTCCCGCAGCAGGTCGTCGCCCGCTTCGTGGCCCAGGGTGTCGTTGACGAGCTTGAACTTGTCCAGGTCGAAGAACGCCAGGGCGGCGCGCTGACCGCTAATCTGCGCGTGGGCAATCGCCTGCTCGGTGCGCAGTCGCAGCAGCATGCGGTTCGGCAGTCCGGTCAGCGCGTCGTGCTGCGCCATGTGGAGGACGGTCTCGTGGGCGCGTCTGGCATCCTCGAGCGCCATCCACAGATCACGCGTCTTGTCGGCGACCTGAGCCTCCAGGCTCTGGCTGAACCGGACGATGCTGTCCTGACGAAGACCGGCAAGGCGGGCAAACCACGCCAGCACTGCCGGGGCCGAGTCGATCACGTAGAGCAGGACGTGCTCGTCGTGGGCCTGGACAAGCATCTGCCACGGCCCCGCTTCGGCATCCAGCCGACCGGTGGCGACCAGCATGGCCAGGCAGCCCAGTGGGAATGCGAGGCCGAACAGGAACCCGCACAGGGCGTAGGCGGTCGCGGCCGTGAGCCGGCGGGCCGACGCCGGTGGCGACGGCTGCTGCCGACCGTCCGTGGCGGACTCGTCGCCGGCCCGCGCCGCCGCTCCGTAGTCCGTTCGTTTCGGATGTTGGTCCACCCGCTCGATATCGGGACCACGCTGCGACACTTGAGGGCCGCGGCGCGGCGTCCTGCCGCCAGCGATCGGCCGGCCGCGGCAATTGCCGCACGCGGCCCCGTTGACGCCCGGCCGCGCGTCGCGCATCTGGCGTCCATCCCGCATCGGGGAGGGTCGTTGCACGTCGCGGACTCCCGGACGAGCCGGATCCGGCCACTCGGAGCGGTCAAGTTCGTGCGATTCGCGGGTGGGGGCGTCGGCCGACCCGCACTCAGGTGATCAACCGCAGCACGATCCGAGGCAGCTGGTTGGCCTGCGCGACCATCGCCGTGCCGGCCTGCTGCACGATCTGCGCGCGGCTCAGCTGGGCGGTCTCGACCGCGAAGTCGGCGTCCATGATGCGGCTGCGTGCGGCGGACTGGTTCTCGATGCCGATCTGCAGGCTGCCGATCACGCTCTCGAAGCGGGCCTGCGTCGCGCCGAAGCTCGCACGCTGGCCGTTGACGTGGGCCAGCGCGGCGTCGAGGTCGTTGATCACCCGGGCCAGGCCGGCGGTGTCCTGGCCGCTGCCGATCGATGCGCCGCCGCTGGCCGGCGGCACGATCGCCGCAAAGGCCCCGAAGGCCGCCTGCGCGGTAGTGGCGGGTGCCGTGGGGTCGGCCCAGCCGTCGCTTGTGGCGTTGGCCAGGACGAGCGCGTACGCCGCGGCTCCCGACGTGACCGCCGACAGACCGGCGGTCAAGGTCCCGATCTGCGCGCCGAACCCCTGGTCGAGGGCATGAACCCGAACGGCCTCGATGGCCGCGCCCGTGGCGCTCGTCGCCGACGTGTATCCCGCCTCGACCGCTGCGCCTTCCGACGCATAGCCGAGCGCCGATACGGCCGCGTTGACGGCGGGCCCGACGGCGGCATTCGCCGCCGCCAGGCTCGCCGCCGTCGGCGGTGCGGCGCCGACGACGGCGGCGATGCTCGTCGCCGCCGCCAGGTTCTGGAGCGAGAGCGAGATCGCGTCGAGCGCGCCGGTGTTGGCGCCGACCTGGAAGCTCATGCTCCCCGCATCGGCCCCCAGAATGGCCTTGCCGTTGAAGGTGGTCCCCGCGATCACCCGCGAGATCTCCTTGCCCAGCTCGCCGAACTCCTTGTGCAGCGAGTCCCGGTCGCTGGCGTTGTTGGTCGCGTTGCGCGACTGCACGGCCAGTTCGCGCATGCGCTGCAGTGCATCGCCGACCTTGGCCAGCGCGCCTTCGGCGGTCTGGGTCAGCGAGATCGCGTCATTGGCGTTGCGCACCGCCACGTTCATGCCGCGCACCTGCGCGCTCATGCGTTCGGCGATCGCCAGGCCGGCGGCGTCGTCCTTGGCCGAGTTCACCCGCAGCCCGGAGGACAGCCGCGTCATCGAGGACCGCAGCGCGGACTGCGTCGTCGACAGGCTGCGCTGCGCGCCCAGCGACGCGACGTTGGTGTTGATCGACGATGCCACGCTTGTGCCTTCGGCTGCCCGTTCGGTCGGGATTGATGTGGGACAAGCGGATCATCGGCATCCGGCGCCGCCGACTTGAACCGGGCGTGCCTGGGTACCATGCACGACGAACCATCCATCGCCCGCCACGCCCATGACGATCGACTTCGACGCCATCCCCCGCGACCGCCTGCCCGCGCTGCTGTGCCGCATGCCCAAGGCCGAGCTGCACCTGCACGTCGAAGGCTCGCTCGAGCCCGAGCTGATCTTCCGGCTCGCCGAACGCAATGGCGTCGCGCTGCCCTACGCCAGCGTCGACGCGCTGCGCGCGGCCTACGACTTCCAGGACCTGCAGAGCTTCCTCGACATCTACTACGCCGGCGCCAGCGTGCTGCTGAAGGAGGCCGACTTCTTCGACATGGCCTGGGCCTACTTCGAGCGCGCCGCCGCCGACCACGTGGTGCACGCCGAGCTGTTCTTCGACCCGCAGACGCACACCGCGCGCGGCGTGCCGATCGAGGCGGTGATCGTCGGCCTGCACCACGCCTGCCAGCGCGCGCACGCCGAGCTCGGCTTGAGCGCGAAGCTCATCCTGTGCTTCCTTCGCCACTTGAGCGAGGACGAGGCCCTCGCGACGCTGGACGCGGCGCTGCCGTACCGCCACCACTTCATCGGCGTCGGCCTGGACAGCAGCGAGCGCGGCCACCCGCCGGAGAAGTTCGCGCGCGTGTTCGCGCGCGCCCGCGAGCTCGGCCTGCACGTCGTCGCGCATGCCGGCGAGGAGGGCCCGCCGGCCTACATCGCGAGCGCGCTGGACGTGCTGAAGGTCGAGCGCATCGACCACGGCGTGCGCTGCGTCGAGGATCCGGCGCTGGTCGAGCGGCTGGCGCGCGAACGCATCCCGCTCACCGTGTGCCCGCTGTCCAACGTCAAGCTGCATGTGTTCGACACGCTCGCCGACCACAACCTGCCGGCGCTGCTGGCCGCCGGCCTGTGCGCGACGGTCAACGCCGACGACCCGGCCTACTTCGGCGGCTACGTGAACGACAACCTCGTGCAGACGTTCGCCGCGCTGCCGGCGCTGGGCGCGCGCGAGGCGCACCAGCTGGCGGCCAACAGCTTCGAGGCGAGCTTCGTCGACGACGAGACGAAGGCCGCGTGGCGGCGGCGGCTCGACGCGGTCTTCTCAGGCGCCGGCTGAGCCGGTACCGGGGGCGGCCGGCTTGTCGTCGCGCAGCAGCGCGACGAGCAGCGAGAGCACGACGCCGATGCCGGTCAGCACCAGCGTGCCCACGCCCCAGACGACCCAGACGACCACCGGCGCGGCGGTGCCCAGCGCACCGAGCGCGACCTGCACCGCGTCGATCGACAGTTCGGCCAGCGCCTGCCAGCCGGGCACCCAGCGGTCGAGCCAGTCGGCGAAGGGCACGCGCTCGAGCAGCGGCCGGAGCTCGCCGAGCCACTGGTTGTCCAGCGACAGCAGCGTGTACAGGCCCCAGGAGGTCAGGGACCACAGCCCGAGCAGGGCGATGACGAAGATCCAGATCGCGGTCAGCATCGTGTGTTCGACGCCGATTGTGCCCGCGAGTTCAGGCCGCGGCCGAGCCCTCCAGCGCCACGGCCAGCCGCGCCGCGGACGGACCGAAGCCGTAGGCGTCCATCGCCAGGCAGCCAAAGGTCAGGCTGGCGTGCAGGCGCACCGGCGCCGCGTCGCGGCCGCCGGCGCCGGCCGGCGGGTACCAGGGCAGCCAGTGCTCGTCGGTCGGGTGCATCAGCGCGGCATGCGGCGCGCGGGCACGGTAGTCGAGCAGCGCGTCCCAGTCGCGCGACGCGCCGGAACGCCGGACCCACTCGCGGAACTCGCGGCTCGCGGCGATCTCGTCGGCGTCGATCGCCGGCGGCACGCCGCCGAAGACCATGCGCAGGTTGTGCGTCAGGCTGCCGCTGCCGAGCAGGAGCACGCCCTCGTCGGCCAGCGGTGCCAGCGCCGCGCCGAGCGCGAACAGCGCGGATGGCGTGGCGCGCGGGTCGAAGGCCAGCGGCAGCACCGGCACGTCGGCGTCGGGGTAGGCGTAGCGCAGCGGGGTCCAGATGCCGTGGTCCAGTCCGCCCTGGTCGACCCGGTCGGCGTCGATGCCGGCCTCGGCGAGCAGGGCCTGCACCCGCGCGGCCAGCGCCGGCGCGCCCGGGGCGTCGTAGCGCAGCGTGTTCAGCCGCGGGTCGAAGCCGCCGAAGTCGTAGACCGCATGGTGGCGCGCGCCGGCCAGCAGCACCGGCCGACGCGCCAGCGTGTGCGCCGACAGCACGAGGATGGCCCGCGGCCGGCCGAAGGCGGCGTCGATCGCCGGGCCCAGGCGCTGCATGAAGGCGCCGGCCTCGCGCGGTTCGAGCGCGGTCATCGGCGAGCCGTGCGAGAGGAACAGCGGGGGCAGGGCGGTGATGTCCATGGGTTCGATTCAAGCACCGGCCGCGCCCGAGCGGGTTCAACGGGCTTGCACGCAGGGTTCGCGCGCGCCGTGCCGGCTTGCGATACCGTCCGGGCATGACACCTTCGACATGGGCCCTGGCCTGGCGCCAGACGGCCAGGGACTTCCGTGCCGGCGAGCTGCGGCTGCTGGCGGTGGCGGTGCTGCTGGCGGTGGCGGCGCTGACTGCGGTCGGCTTCTTCGCCGACCGGCTCGACCGGGGCCTCGCGCGCGACGCCCGCCAGCTGCTCGGCGGCGACGCGGTGCTGTCCAGCGACAAGCGGCCGCCGGCCGAGCTGCAGCAGCAGGCCGACCGGCTCGGGCTCGAGAGCGCGCGCAGCGTCGGCTTCCCGAGCATGGCGCGGGCGCCCGACGACAAGGGCGGCGCCGCGCGGCTGGTCGCGGTGAAGGCGGTGACGCCGGGCTACCCGCTGCGCGGCAAGCTCCAGGTCAAGGCCGCGCCCGAGGCCGAGGTGCAGACGGTGGCGGCCTCGCCGGCGCCCGGCACCACCTGGGTCGACGCCGGCGTGCTCGACGCACTGCAGCTGCGGATCGGCGACGAGCTGCTGCTCGGCGACGCGCGGCTGCGCATCGACCGCATCATCGTCATCGAGCCCGACCGGGGCGCCGGCTTCGTCAACTTCGCGCCGCGCGTGATGCTCGCCGAGGCCGACCTCGACGCCACCGGCCTGGTGCAGCCGGCCAGCCGGCTGACCTGGCGGCTGGCGGTGGCCGGCCCGGAGCGCGCGGTGTCCGACTGGGTGCGCTTCGCCGAGCAGCGCATCGAGTCGGTGCCGCTGCGCGGCGTGCGCGTCGAGTCGCTCGAGTCGGGGCGGCCCGAGATGCGGCAGACGCTGGACCGCGCGCAGAAGTTCCTCAACCTCGTCGCGCTGCTCGCCGCGCTGCTGGCCGCGGTGGCGGTCGGCATCGCGGCGCGCGACTTCGCGCAGCGCCACCTCGACGACTGCGCGATGCTGCGCGTGCTGGGCCTGTCGCAGCGGCGCATCGCGGCCGCCTACGCGATCGAGTTCGGCTTCGTCGGCGTGCTGGCCAGCGCCGCCGGCGTGCTGCTCGGCTTCGCGGTGCACTACGTGTTCGTCTGGCTGCTGGCCGGGCTCGTCGACGCCAGCCTGCCGGTGCCCGGGCCCTGGCCGGCGCTGTTCGGCGTCGGCGTCGGCATGACGCTGCTGGTCGGTTTCGGCCTGCCGCCGGTGCTGCAGCTGGCCCGCGTGCCGGCGCTGCGGGTGATCCGGCGCGACGTCGGCACGCCGAACGCCGGCTCGGCGCTGGTGCTGCTGGCCGGCACCGCCGGGTTCGTCGCGCTGCTGATGGCGGTGTCCAGCGACCTCACGCTCGGCGCGATCGCGGTCGGCGGCTTCGCCGCGGCGATCGCGCTGTTCGCGCTGCTGTCCTGGCTCGCGGTCGGGCTGCTGCGCCGCGCGGTGCCGGAGACGCGCGCGCCGCGCTGGCTGGTGCTGGCGACGCGCCAGATCGCCGCGCGCCCGGCCTTCGCGGTGCTGCAGGTGTCGGCGCTGGCGGTCGGCCTGCTGGCCCTGGTGCTGCTGGTGCTGCTGCGCACCGACCTGATCGGCAGCTGGCGCCAGGCCACGCCGGCCGACGCGCCGAACCGCTTCGTCATCAACATCCAGCCCGACCAGGCGCAGACCTTCCGCGACACGCTGAAGGACAACGGCGTCGAGCGCTTCGACTGGTTCCCGATGATCCGCGGCCGCCTGATCGCGATCAACGGCACGCCGATCCGCGCCGAGGACTTCGCCGACCCGCGCTCGCAGCGCCTGGCCGAGCGCGAGTTCAACCTGAGTCACGACGATCGGCTGCCGATGCACAACGAGGTGGTCGGCGGGCGCTGGACGCCCGACGAGGCCGACGCGCTGAGCGTCGAGGAGGGCCTGGCGCAGTCGCTCGGCCTGAAGCTCGGCGACCGCATGCGCTTCGACATTGCCGGCATCGCGGTCGAGGGCCGCATCACCAGCCTGCGCAAGGTCGATTGGGGCTCGATGCGCGTCAACTTCTTCGTGATGTTCCCGCGCGCGACGATGGAAGGCGTGCCGCTCACCTACATCAGCGCCTTCCGCGCACCGCCGGTCAAGGGCTTCGACAACGCGCTCAGCCGCGCCTATCCCAACGTCACCAACATCGACGTGTCGGCGTCGATCGCCCAGGTGCAGCAGGTGCTCGACCAGGTCATCCGCGCGGTCGAGTTCCTGTTCGGCTTCACGCTGCTCGCCGGGCTCGTCGTGCTGTTCGCCGCGGTCACCGCGACGCGCGAGGCGCGCTCGCGCGAGTTCGCGGTGATGCGCGCGATGGGCGCCAGCGCGCGCCTGCTCGCGCAGGTGCAGCGCGCCGAACTGCTGGGCGTCGGCGCGCTGGCCGGCGTGCTGGCCTCGGTGGCCGCGGTGGTGGTCGGCTGGGCGCTGGCGCGCTACGCCTTCGAGTTCAGCTGGGGCGCGTCGCCCTGGGTGCCGGTGGCCGGCGGCGTGGCCGGCGCGGTGCTGGCGCTGGCGGCG
>CALJUI010000213.1 GCA_937975735.1 uncultured Rubrivivax sp. | reverse complement strand
TCGGCGGCGCGCCGCTGGCGCAGGTCGCCTTGCCCGGCTGGCGCCAGGCGGTGGGCGCGGTGATGCAGGACGAACCGCTGTTCTCCGGGTCGATCGCCGACAACATCGCGTTCTTCGACCCTCAGGCGGATCCGGCCCGGATCGAGGAGAGCGCGCGCCGTGCGGCGATCCACGACGACATCCGCGCGATGCCGATGGGCTACCAGACGCTGATCGGCGACATGGGCCAGGCGCTGTCGGGCGGCCAGAAGCAGCGCATCCTGCTGGCGCGCGCGTTGTATCGCGCGCCGCAGGTGCTGATGCTCGACGAAGCGACGAGTTCGCTCGACGTCGAGCGCGAGCGTGCGGTCAATCAGGCGGTGCGGCAGCTGGCGCTGACGCGGATCATCGTCGCGCACCGGCCCGAGACGATCGCGTCTGCCACGCGCGTGATCGCCCTGCAGGACGGTCGGGTCACGCAGGATCTGCGCAGCGTGCCGTCCTCGTCGGGCATATAGGTCCGGAGGGGTCACCAGAGGTAACGAGAAGCATTCGCATTAGAGGTCCTGCTGGGGCGGCACGGAGCCATGGAGCGCCTGTCCGTCGCTCGGCAACCGACCGGCCGCCCGCCTAAAATCAGAGGTTCTCCGCCGCCGGCGCGACCGACCGATCGTCGCCGGCGCATCCCCTCGAGTCAGAAGGCGCCATGCTGCACCCGCAGGAATTCGATGTCATCGTGGTCGGTGGCGGCCATGCCGGCACCGAGGCGGCGCTGGCCGCGGCTCGCATGGGCCGCCGGACGTTGCTGCTCACGCACAACATCGAGACGCTGGGCCAGATGAGCTGCAACCCGTCGATCGGCGGGATCGGCAAGGGGCACCTGGTCAAGGAGGTCGACGCGCTCGGCGGTGCGATGGCCGCCGCGACGGACGAGGCCGGGATCCAGTTCCGCATCCTCAACGGCTCCAAGGGGCCGGCGGTGCGTGCAACGAGGGCGCAGGCCGACCGCGTGCTCTACCGCGCCGCGATCCGTCGGCGGCTGGAGAACCAGCCGAACCTGTGGCTGTTCCAGCAGGCGGTCGACGACCTGATGCTCGAGGGCGATCGAGTGACCGGCGCCGTTACCCAGGCCGGCGTGCGTTTCCGCGGCCGGGCGGTGGTGCTGACCGCGGGCACCTTCCTCGACGGGCGCATCCACGTCGGCCTGCAGAACTACAGCGCCGGCCGTGCCGGCGACCCGCCGGCGGTCAGCCTGTCGGCACGGCTGAAGGAACTCAAGCTGCCGCAGGGCCGGCTGAAGACCGGCACCCCGCCGCGGCTGGACGGCCGGACGATCGACTTCGCCCGCCTGCAGGTCCAGCCGGGCGACAGCGATCCGGTGCCGGTGTTCAGCTTCCTTGGCCGCGCCGATCAGCACCCTCGGCAGCTGCCGTGCTGGATCACGCACACCAACGAGCGCACGCACCAGATCATCCGCAGCGGATTCGACCGCAGCCCAATGTTCACCGGCGTGATCGACGGCGTCGGCCCGCGCTACTGCCCGAGCATCGAGGACAAGGTCAACCGCTTCGCCGACAAGTCCTCGCACCAGATCTTCCTGGAGCCGGAGGGGCTGACCACGCACGAGGTCTACCCGAACGGCATCTCGACCTCGCTGCCGTTCGACATCCAGATTGACGCGGTGCGATCGATGGTCGGGCTCGAGCAGGCGCACATCCTGCGCCCGGGCTACGCGATCGAGTACGACTACTTCGACCCGCGCGCGTTGCATCCGAGCTTCGAGACGCGGGCGATCCGCGGCCTGTCCTTCGCCGGCCAGATCAGCGGCACCACCGGCTACGAGGAGGCGGCGGCGCAGGGCCTGTTCGCCGGCATCAATGCGGCGCTGCAGGTCGGCGACCGCGAGCCCTGGCTGCCGCGGCGCGACCAGGCCTACCTCGGCGTGCTCGTCGACGACCTGATCACCAAGGGCGTCACCGAGCCGTACCGCATGTTCACCAGCCGGGCCGAGTACCGGCTGCAGCTGCGCGAGGACAACGCCGACTTGCGGCTGACCGAGGTCGGGCGCGAGCTCGGGCTCGTCGACGACGCGCGCTGGGACGCGTTCTGCCGCAAGCGCGACGCGCTCGCCGCCGAGCTCGAGCGCCTGCGCGGCACCTGGGTGCGGCCGCAGACCGTCCCCGCCGCGGACGCCGAGCGGCTGTTCGGCAAGGCGCTGGAGCACGAGTACCGGCTGGCCGATCTGCTGCGGCGGCCCGGCGTGCGCTACGACGACGTCGCGGCCGCCGATGCGCTGGCCCATCCCGAAGCCGCGGTTTCACGTGAAACCATGCGCGCCCGGATCGGCACGCTCGAGGCCGATGCGGTGATCGAGCAGGTCGAGATCGGCTTGAAGTACGCCGGCTACATCGACCGCCAGCAGGACGAGGTCGAACGCGCCGCGCACTACGAGCACCTGAAGCTGCCGGCCGATCTGGACTACGCGCAAGTCGGTGCACTGTCGTTCGAGGTGCGTCAGAAGCTGGCCAGCCAGCGCCCGGCCACCTTGGGTCAGGCGGCGCGCATCTCCGGCGTGACGCCGGCGGCGATCTCGCTGCTGCTGATCCATCTGAAGAAGGGCCGCTTCCGCGGCTTCGGCGCGGCTCCGGTCGACCAGGATGCCGCTGCCTGAGGCGGCCGCGCTGGCCGAGGCGGCGGCCGCGATGGGGGTTCACCTCGACGCCGTCGCCGCCGACCGCCTGCTGCACTACCGCGACTTGCTGGCGCGCTGGAACCGCGTCTACAACTTGACCGCCGTGCGCGACCCGGCCCCGATGAGGGTGCAGCAC
This sequence comes from uncultured Rubrivivax sp., assembly GCA_937975735.1. Lineage (GTDB taxonomy): Bacteria > Pseudomonadota > Gammaproteobacteria > Burkholderiales > Burkholderiaceae_C > Rubrivivax. The sequence goes on along the minus strand of CALJUI010000213.1, from coordinate 14,654 downwards.
CTGCACGACAGCCTGTCGATCGTCGCGCCGATCGATCGCTGGGTGGAGTGTCGCGGTCGGCCGGTCCGGCGCCTGCTCGACGTCGGCAGCGGCGGCGGGCTGCCGGGTGTCGTGCTGGCCATCGTGCGGCCGGACTGGCGGGTGATCAGCGTCGACGCCGTCGCCAAGAAGGCGGGCTTCGTCCGCCAGGTAGCGCTCGAACTCGGGCTGCCCGGGCTCGAGGCGGTGCACGCGCGGGTGGAGACGCTGGCCCCGCAGGCGGCGGACCTGATCGTCTCGCGCGCCTTCGCCAGCCTGGCGGACTTCGTCGCACTGACCCGCGTGCACCTGGCCGAGGGCGCGGCCTGGGCGGCGATGAAGGGCCGTCGGCCCGACGACGAGATCGCCGCGCTCGTCGACGCAGCGGTGTTCCACGTGGAACCGCTCGACGTGCCGGGCCTCGCTGCCGAACGGCACTTGATCTGGCTGCGTCCGGCGCAATCGGCGAACGAATCTGCGATACGCTCGACCCCTTCGCCGCGACCCTCGTAGACCCGGAGAACTCCCCATGTTCGGCATCGCCGACTACGGCGCTTTCTGCGCCGCGATCCTCGTCTTCCTGGCGCTGCCTGGACCGGGCACGTTCGCCCTGCTGACCAGCACCGGCCAGGGCGGAATGCGCGCCGGCGCCGCTGCGACCTTCGGCGTGATCGCCGGCGACCAGGTGCTGCTTTGGCTGGCGGTGGCCGGCGTGGCGGCGCTGCTGGTCGCGCATCCGCTGGCGTTTCAGGTCGTGCAGTATGCGGGTGCCGCCTACCTGGCCTGGATCGGGCTGCGGCTGCTGCTGGCGCGGGAGGGCCGGGCAACGCCGATCCGAATCGCACCGCGGCACTACTTCCGCCAGGCCTTCCTGATCACGTTGCTGAATCCTAAGGCGATCGTCTTCTACATGGCCTTCTTCCCTCTGTTCATCGACCCGGCGACCCACCGCGGCGGCGTCACCTTCGCCGCGATGGCGGTGACGATCGCCGTGCTGACCGCCGTCTACGGGCTGCTGCTGTGCGCCTTCGCCCACCAGGTCGGCGCCCGGGTTCGGGCGCACCGGCGCATCGCGCGGGCGCTCGAGCGCCTGGCCGGGGTGTTCCTGATCGGCTTCGGCATCCGCCTGGGGGTCTCGTGAGCGGCGCCCGCATCTTCTGCATCGCAAACCAGAAGGGCGGTGTCGGCAAGACCACGACGACCGTCAACCTCGGCGCCGGGCTGGCCCAGATCGGCCAGCGCGTGCTCGTCGTCGACCTCGACCCGCAGGGCAACGCGACGATGGGCTCCGGCGTCGATAAGCGATCGCTCACATCGACGGTCTACGACGTACTGCTGGAATCGAGCGCCGTCGCCGAAGCCCGCGTGCCCAGCCCGAAGGGGGGGTACGACGTGCTCGGCGCGAACCGCGAACTGGCCGGCGCCGAGGTCGAGCTGGTCGAGCTCGACCGGCGCGAACGCCGACTGCGCCAGGCGCTGCAGGCGGTGTCGGCCGATTACGACTTCGTGCTGATCGACTGCCCGCCGTCCTTGAGCCTGCTCACGCTCAACGGCCTGTGCGCCGCTCACGGCGTGATCGTGCCGATGCAGTGCGAGTACTTCGCGCTCGAAGGCCTGTCGGACCTCGTCAACACGATCAAGCAGGTGCACGCGAACCTGAACCGCGACCTGGAGATCATCGGCCTGCTGCGCGTGATGTTCGACCCGCGCATCACGCTGCAGAGCCAGGTCAGCGAGCAGTTGAAGGCGCACTTCGGCCCGAAGGTCTTCGACAGCGTGATCCCGCGCAACGTGCGCCTGGCCGAGGCGCCGAGCTACGGCCAGCCCGGCGTCGTCTTCGACCCGGCGTCCAAGGGCGCGCAGGCCTTCGTCGAGTTCGCGCACGAGATGGTGCGCCGGCTCGGCCGCCCGGTCGCGGCGTGAGCCCCGAGGGGCTGGCGTCGCGGGTCGAGGACGCCGGCCTGAACGCCAGCGCCCCGGCCGAGCAGCGCTGGCTGGACGGCTGGCTGTTGCGCCTGTCGCCGGGGAAGGCCAAGCGGGCCCGCTGCATCAATGCGCTCGCCCCCGGCCGGCTGCCACTGGCCGAGCGGCTGCAGGCGGCGCAGGCGGTGTACCGCGACGCCGGGCTGCCGCTGGTCGTGCGGATCACGCCGTTCTCGCAACCCCCGACGCTCGACGCCGAGCTCGCTGCGCTCGGCTGGCGGCGCTTCGACGAGACCTGCGTGATGCTCTGCGCCGACTACTGCGTCGACGAAGCGCTGGCGGACCGGGTCCGGCCCCAGCCGGTCGATCCCGATACCTACGCCGACATCGTCGGCGCCCTGCGCGACTCGTCACCGGCGCAGCGCCAGGCGCACGCGGCGCGGCTTCGCGCGTCGCCGGTGCCGTACCGCGGCGTCGTACTGCGGCAGGACGGTCGGGTGGTGGCCTGCGGCCAGATGGCGCGGGAAGACGAGCTGGTCGGCCTGTACGACGTCTTCACGTCACCCGACGCGCGCCGCCGCGGCCATGCGCGTGCGTTGTGCGCTTGGCTGCTGCGCGACGCGGCCGCCGCCGGCGCGCGGCACGCCTACCTCCAGGTCGATGCCGACAACCATCCGGCGCGGGCGGTCTACGCGACGCTCGGCTTTGCCGAGGTCTACCGCTACCACTACCGCGAGCCGGCGGCCCGGGCGACCTAGAGGCCGAGCCCCTCGTCGACGCCCAGGTGCACGTTCATCGTCTGCACCGCGGCGCCGCTCGCGCCCTTGCCCAGGTTGTCCAGCCGCGCGATCAGCAGCGCCTGCGTGTCGCTGCCGAACACGAACAGATCGACGCGGTTGGTGTCGTTGCAGCCCTGCGCGTCGAAGAAGCCGGACTCGAGCGTCGCCGCATCGCGCAGCGGCATCACACGCACGAAGCGCTCGCCTTGGTAGCGTTCGGCCAGTGCGGCGTGGAGTTGCTCGGGCGTCGTCCCGGCGCGCAGCTGCGACAGGTGCAGCGGCACGTGCACGCTCAGGCCCTTGTAGAAGTTGCCGACGATCGGCATGAACAGCGGCTTGACCGCGAGGCCGGTGTGCGCCGTCATCTCGGGTACGTGCTTGTGCGCCAGCGTCAGGCCGTAGGGTCGCGGCGACAGCAGCGCATCGTCGCCGCCGGCGCGGTACTGCTCGATCATCTTCTTGCCGCCGCCGGAATAGCCGGTGATCGAGGTGGCGCTCACCGGCAGCTCCTTCGGCACGAGGCCGGCGTCGACCAGCGGCCGCATCAGCAGGATGAAGGCGCTCGAGTGGCAGCCCGGGTTCGAGATGCGCTTGGCGCGCCGGATCGCCTCGCGCTGGCCCGGCGTCAGTTCGGGCATGCCAAAGACCCAGCCGGTGGCGGTGCGGTGCGCGGTGCTGGCGTCGATCAGGCAGGTCTTCTCGCTGGTGACCATGAAGGCCGCCTCGCGCGCGGCGGCGTCCGGCAGGCAGAGGAAGGCCACGTCGGCGGCATTGAGCAGGCGCGCGCGCTCGCCGGCGTCCTTGCGCTTGTCGGGGTCGATGCTCAGCACCTCGACGTCGCTGCGCCCGGCCAGCACCTCGTGGATGCGCAGGCCCGTCGTGCCTTCCTGCCCATCGACGAATACCTTGTGCGCCATCGTCATCCTCCTTGCCACAGAATCTCGAAGGGACAGGATATCCGATGCGATGAGCGAAGACCGCTACAACCCCTGGACCTCGCTGGCGCTGCGGTCGGTCGTGTGCACCGCGGTCAGCGCGCCGATCGCCTACTGGATGGGCCCGGCGGTGGCGCTGCCGACCGCGGCGCTGTGGGGCGTGTTGCTGGCCAGGCCGCTGTTCGACGTCTCGGCCTCGTTGGTCCACCGGGTGCGGGCGCGCTCGTACGCGGCAGTCGAAGGGGTGTACTACCAGCATGCCGGGCGACGGATCGAGGTGATCGAGGACGACGATGCGCGCTGGCTGCGTGCCTCGACCGTCCAGCAGCTGCTCGGCGACCGAGCGCGCGAAGCCGTCTTCGCGCACCGTTTCGGCCCGGGGGGCAGCCGCCGCGAGGACCGCCAGCGCTGGTTCGTGCGCGACGAGGCGCTGGTCGACTACCTGGAGCAGTCCGACTCGATCGACCCGCGCCGCAACGCGCTGCGGCTGTTCGTGCTGCGCGACGTGCTGAACCCGCACCGGCATCGGCGCCGTCGGGCCGGCCCCAATTGAGCCGACAATCGCCCGATGGCAACCAAGAAACCCAAGGGGCTGGGACTCGGCCTCGAAGCGCTGCTCGGCCCCAAGGTCAGCGACCAGCCGCCGCCCCCTGGCGCGCCGACCGTGCTCGCGCTCGATCGCCTGCAGCCCGGCAAGTACCAGCCGCGCACGCGGATGGACGAGGGCTCGCTGTACGAGCTCGCCGAGAGCATCCGCAGCCAGGGCGTGATGCAGCCGGTGCTGGTGCGGCCGGTGGCCGGCGGCGACTACGAGATCATCGCCGGCGAGCGCCGCTTCCGTGCCGCGAAGCTGGCCGGCCTCGACGAGGTGCCGGTGCTCGTCAAGCCGGTCGCCGACGAGGCCGCCGCGGTGATGGCGCTGATCGAGAACATCCAGCGCGAGGACCTGAACCCGCTGGAGGAAGCCCAGGGCCTAAAACGCCTGATCGACGAGTTTGCGCTCACTCATGAGCAGGCGGCGCAGGCCGTGGGGCGCTCGCGCAGCGCCGCGACCAACCTGCTGCGGCTGCTGAACCTGGCCGAGCCGGTGCAGCAGATGCTGATGGCCGGAGACCTCGACATGGGCCATGCGCGGGCGCTGCTGGCCCTGCCCGGCGCGCAGCAGATCACCGCCGCCAGCGAGGTCGCGGCCAAGGGCCTGAGCGTGCGCGAGGCCGAGAAGCTGGTGACCCGGCTGGCCGCCGGCGGCGGCCGCCAGGCGCCGCTGCTGCGCACCCGCCAGCCCAAGCCGCGCGACCTGCAGCGGCTCGAGTCGCGCCTGGCCGACCACCTGACCGCCGCGGTCGACATCCGCGTCAAGAAGCGCACCGCGCGCGGCGAGCAGGGCGAGATCGCGATCGCCTTCGGCTCGCTCGACGAACTGAACGGGCTGCTGGAGAAGCTGGGCGTCGGGATCGACTGAGGCGGCGGCGGATGGCCTCGCACCTGACGCTGCGCCAGTTCCGCTACTTCATCGCGGTGGCCGAGAGCGGCTCGGTGGCGGCGGCCTCGCGCATGCTGGCGATCGCCCAGAGCGCGGTCACGAAGAGCCTGCAGGACCTCGAGGACGAGCTGGGCCAGCCGCTGTTCGAGCGCAGTTCGCGCGGCATGATGCTGACACCCCAGGGGCACCGCTTCCTGTCGAGTGCACGCAAGGTCATCGGCGCGGTCGCCGAGGCGACCCGGCTGCACCGGGCCGACGCGTCGGCCGAGCTGCTCGGGCGGCTCAACGTCGGCGTCACCAGCCTGGTCGCCGGCTATTACCTGAGCGAGCTGCTGTCGCGCTACCGACGCAATGCGCCGGCCGTCGACGTGCAGGTGGTCGAGGAGACGCCGCCCTTTCTCGAGCACCTGCTGATCAACGGCGAGCTCGACGTCGCGATCATGGTCAGCAACGTGCTGGAAGAGCCGCAGGCGCTGATCGCCGAGACATTGACCCGCAGCCCGAACCGCGTCTGGCTCGCGTCGGACCATCCGCTCGCGCAGCGCGACGAGGTCACGTTGGCCGACTGCGCCGCCTTCGACCAGATCGTGCTCGAGGCCGACCGCATCGACGACCTGATGCGCGCCGCGTGGGCCCGTCATCAGCTCAAGGTGCGCACCTTGCTGAAGACCTCGTCGCTGGAAGCGGTGCGCTCGCTGGTCGGCGCCGGCGCCGGCATCGCGGTGCTGCCGGACTTCCTGTACCGGCCCTGGACGCTGGATGCCGAGCACGTCGACGTGCGCACGTTGCGCGACGAACTACCCACCGTCGATGTCGGCCTCGTGTGGCGCCGCGGCCTGGCGCTGAAGCCGGCGGCGGCGGAGTTCATCGAGGTCGCACGCGAGCAGTCGCGCAACCGCGCGCTCAGAGCTTGAGCATCACGTGGCGCGGGACGGTGTAGTCCTCCAGTGCGTACAGGCTCAGGTCCTTGCCGTAGCCGCTGCTCTTCAGGCCGCCGTGCGGCATCTCGTTGACGAGCATGAAGTGGGTGTTGATCCAGGTGCAGCCGTACTGCAGCCGGCGCGCGACCTGCATCGCGCGGCCGACGTCCTGCGTCCAGACAGAAGACGCCAGGCCGTAGTCGCTGTCGTTGGCCCAGGCCACGGCCTGGTCGGTGTCGGTGAAGCGCGTCACGCTGACGACCGGGCCGAAGACCTCGCGGCGCACGATCTCGTCGTCCTGGCGCGCACCGGCGATCACCGTGGGCTCGTAGAAGAACCCGCTGCCGGCGCGCAGCTTGCCGCCGGCGGTGACCTCCATGTGGCCGGCCATCTGCGCCCGCTCGACGAAGCTCGCGACGCGGTTGCGCTGGCGGTCGCTGATCAGCGGGCCGATCTCGGCGTCGGCCTCGTCCTGCAGGCCGACCTTGATCGACTTCACCGCGCTCGACAGGTCGGCGACCAGCTTGTCGTGGATCTTCGCGCCGGCATAGACCCGGCAGGCGGCGGTGCAGTCCTGGCCGGCGTTGTAGTAGCCGAAGGTGCGCAGGCCGTCGACCACCGCGCCGAGGTCGGCGTCGTCGAAGACGATGACCGGTGCCTTGCCGCCGAGCTCGAGGTGGGTGCGCTTGAGCGTCGCACTCGCCGCCTGCAGGATCTTGCGGCCGGTGGCGACGTCGCCGGTCAGGCTGACCATCGCGACCTTCGGGTGCTCGACGAGCGGTTGGCCGACGGTCGCGCCGCGCCCGGTGACGACGTTGAACACGCCCTTCGGAAAGATCTCCGCGGCGACCTTGGCGAGCCACAGCGCGGTCAGCGGCGTCTGCTCGCTCGGCTTGAGCACGACCGTGTTGCCCGCGGCCAGCGCCGGCGCCGACTTCCAGGCCGCCATCATCAGCGGGTAGTTCCACGGCGCGATCGAGCCGACCACGCCCACCGGGTCGCGGCGGATCAGGCTGGTGTGGCCGGCCAGGTACTCGCCGGCGAGCGGGCCGGTCAATGTGCGGCAGGCGCCGGCGAAGAAGCGGAACGCGTCGGCCACCGCCGGGATCTCGTCGCCGAGCGCGCGCGCATAGGGCTTGCCGCAGTTCAGCGACTCGAGCCGCGCGAAGGTCTCGGCCTCGGCCTCGATGCGGTCGGCGAGCCTGAGCAGCATGCGCGAGCGTTCCATCGGCGTCGTCTCGCGCCAGCCGTCGAAGGCCCGGTGCGCCGCCGACACCGCCTTGTGCAGCTGCTCGGTCGATGCCTCGCGCACCTCGACCAGCAGCGCGCCGGTGGACGGGTTCAGCACGCGCTCGGCCTCGCCCTCGCCGGCGACGAAGGTGCCATCGATGAACAGTTCGGTCGGCAGGGTGGGCATGGTCATGGTCGTACTCCTCAGCGGGCGGCCGGCTCGTTCGAGCGGGTCAGGGTGTAGGCGAGCAGGATCGGCACGAAGGTCAGCGCGATGATCACCACCGCGACGACGTTGGTCACCGGCCGCTGGCGCGGGCGGATCAGCTCCTGCAGCATCCAGATCGGCAGCGTCGTCTGCTGGCCGGCGGTGAAGGTGGTGACGATGACCTCGTCGAAGCTCAGCGCGAAGGCCAGCAGCGCGCCGGCGAGCAAGGCCGAACCGAGCTGCGGCAGGATCACGTAGCGCAGGGTCTGGAAGCCGTCGGCGCCGAGGTCCATGCTGGCCTCGATCAGGTTCGGGTTCAGCCGGCGCAGCCGCGCCACCGCGTTGTTGAAGACGACGACGACGCAGAAGGTCGCATGGCCGATCACGATGGTCCAGAACGAGAACGGGATCTCGAGCGTGTGGTACGCCGAGCGCAGCGCGATGCCGGTGATCACGCCGGGCAAGGCGATCGGCAGGATGAACAGCAGCGAGATCGCGTCGCGGCCGAAGAAGCGCGCGCGCGCCAGCGCCGCCGCGGCGAGCGTGCCCAGCACCAGCGCGATCGCGGTGCTCCACGCGGCGACCGTGAAGCTCAGCTCGATCGCCGCCCAGACGTCGGCGCGCTCCCAGGCGACGCCGAGCCAGCGCGTGGTCCGCGCGGGCGGCGGGAAGACGTAGCCCTTGTCCTCGGCGCTGAACGCGTACAGCACGATCAGCGCGAGCGGCACGTGCAGGAAGGCGATGACCGCCCAGGCCGAGGCCTTGAGTGCGCTAGTGCGCATCGAAGCCACCTCGAACGTTCAAGCGGCCGCCACGGATCCGGCTGAGCCGGTCCGTCGGCGGCGCCCCCCCGGGGGGGAGGCGACCTCAGGTCGCTTCGGGGGGGGGCCTAAAGCGCATCGAAGGCCCCTTGCCGCTTGGCGAACCACAGGTACAGGCCGATCGCGACGATCGGCACCAGCGAGAACGCCGCGGCGAACGGCAGGTTGCCGGCCACGCCCTGTTGCCGGTAGATGATCTGGCCGATGTACAGCGTCGAGTCGCCGATCACCTGCGGGATGATGTAGTCGCCCAGCGTCAGGCTGAAGGTGAAGATCGATCCGGCGGCGACGCCGGGCATCGCCAGCGGCAGGACCACGCGGCGGAAGGTCGTGGCCGGCGAGGCGCCGAGATCGGCCGAGGCCTCGATCGTGCTGGCCGGGATGCGCTCGATCGCCGCGACCAGCGGAAGGATCATGAACGGCAGCCACATGTAGACGAAGACGATGAAGGTGCCCAGCGTCGAGAAGCTCAGCGACGGCCCGCCGATCAGCGGCGTCGCGAGCACCATCTCGATCAGCCCGGCGGCGTGCAAGCGCTCGGCGACCCAGTGGATCGCGCCCTCGCGCGCGAGCAGCAGCTTCCATGCGTACAGGCGCACGAGGTAGCTGCTCCACAGCGGCAGCATCACCGCGATGAAGAGCAGCGCGCGGGTCGCGCCGGTGGCATGGCGCGCGATGACCAGCGCGACCGGGAACGCGAGCACGGTGCAGGCCAGCGTCACCGCCACCGCCATGCCGACCGAGCGCCGCGCCGCGTCCAGGTTGGCGAGTTCGGTCAGCGCGACGAAGTTCGACAGGCCGAGCTCGTACACGACCTGGCCGGTGAAGTCGTCGAGCCGGAAGAAGGCGTTGGCCAGCAACGCGAACAGCGAGCCCAGGTAGATGACGCCGAACCACAGCAGCGGCGGCGCCAGCAGCGCCAGCAGCAAGAGGCCGCGGCGGGTGTAGAGCAGGTCGGAGATCCGCCGGCGCCACGTGCGCGGCGGCGCGACGGCCGGCAGCGCGAGCGCGGTGTTCATGTCGACAGCGGATGCACCGCGCGCGCATCCCAGTGCAGATGGACGTCGCGTCCGGGCGCCGGAGGCGCCACGTCCGGCGCCGCCGGCAGGTCGGCCTGCAGCAGTGCGCCGCCGGCATCGACCTTGATGCGCGTGAAGGCGCCGAAGTACTGCACCTCGGCGACGACGCCGCTGGCGCGTGCGTCCGGCGCGTCGCCGAGGCGGATGCGCTCCGGCCGGAGCATCGCCGACGCCTGGCCGGTCAGCCGGCGTGCCGCCTCGCCGTCGAGCACGTTGGCGGCGCCGACGAACTGGGCGACGAAGCGTGTCGCCGGCGTCTCGTAGACCTCGCCCGGCGTGCCGACCTGCTCGAGGCGGCCGCGGTTGAACACGCCGATGCGGTCGCTCATCGACAGCGCCTCGTGCTGGTCGTGGGTGATGAACAGGAAGGTGATGCCCAGACGGCGTTGCAGCGCCTTGAGCTCGCTTTGCATCTGTTCGCGCAGCTTCAGGTCGAGCGCCCCGAGCGGCTCGTCGAGCAGCAGCACCTGCGGCTGACCGATCAGCGCGCGGGCCAGCGCCACCCGCTGGCGCTGGCCGCCGGAGAGCATTGCCGGCCGACGATCGCCGACGCCGGGCAGCTGCACGAGCTCGAGCAGTTCATCGGCGCGGCGCGCGCGCTCGGCCTTCGCGACGCCGCGCACGCGCAGCGGATACGCGACGTTGTCGCGAATGCTCATGTGCGGGAACAGCGCGTAGTCCTGGAACACGGTGTTCACCGGCCGCGCATAGGGCGGCGTGCGCGTGACGTCGACTTCGCCGATGCGGATGCGCCCGGCCGTCGGCAGCGTGAAGCCACCGATCATCCGCAGGCAGGTGGTCTTGCCCGAGCCCGAGGGCCCGAGCAGCGTGAAGAACTCGCCGGCCTCGATGACCAGGTCGACGCCGTCGACCGCGCGGACCGCCGAGGCGCCGCTGCCGAAGACGCACTCGGCGCCTTCGAGCTGGACCGCCGAGGTCATGTCAGGCTGCCGCCCGCGCTCAGCGCCCTCCGAGCACGGCGATGTAGTCCGACACCCACTTGTGGTACGGCACGCAGGCGTTGCCCTGGCTCTTGCACTGCGACACCGGCGTGCGCCAGAACGAGATGCGCTCGAAGTCGTTGTAGCCCTGGCGCGCGCAGCCCTCGTCGCCGAGCAGCTTGTTGCCCTTGCAGGCGGCCGGCACGGCCGGCACCGAACCGAACCAGGCCGCCAGGTCGCCCTGCAGCTTCGGGTTCAGCGAGTGCTCGAGCCACAGGTAGGCGCAGTTCGGGTTCTTCGCCTCGGCGTGCATCATCGTGCTGTCGGCCCAGCCGGTGGCGCCCTCGACCGGCACCACGGTGGCGATCGGCGCCTTCTTGCTCTTCAGGATGTTGGCCTGGAACTGCCAGCTCGACGACGCGACGACGCCCTCGTTGGTGAAGTCATCGATCTGCACGAAGGCGTCGTGCCAGTACTTGCCGACGATCTTGCGCTGCCCGCGCAGCAGTTCCAGCGCCGCCTTGTACTGCGCCTCGTTGAGCTCGTACGGGTCCTTGATGCCGAGCGCCGGGTTCTTCTTCATCAGGTAGAGCGCGGCGTCGGCGATGTAGATCGGCCCATCGAAGGCCTGCACGCGGCCCTTGTTGCTCTTGCCGTCGGGCAGGTTCTGCTCCTCGAACACCACGCTCCAGCTCGTCGGCTTCTTGTCGCCGAAGACCTTCGTGTTGTACATCAGCACGTTCCAGCCCCACTGGTAGGGCACGCCGTAATGCGTGTTGTTCTCGTAGTGCCAGGGGGCCTTCTGCAGCCGCGGATCGATGTTCTTGTAGCTGGGGATCAGGTCGACGTTGATTGGCTGCACGCGCTTGCCGCGGATCAGCCGTGTGCTGGCGTCGCCGGAGGCGGTGACGAGGTCGAAGCCGCCCTCGTTCATCAGCGCCACCATCTCGTCGGAGGTGCCGGCGGTCTTGACGTTGACCTTGCAGCCGGTCTTCTTCTCGAAGTCGGTCACCCAGTCGAAGTTCTTGTCGGTCGCGCCGCGCTCGATGTAGCCGGGCCAGGCGACGATGTCGACCTGCCCCTCGGCCTTGCCGAGCTTCTGCAACGGGCCCTTCTGTGCGGTGGCGGCGGAATGCGCGGCCAAGGCGGCAACGGCCATGCCGGCCAGCAACAGGGGTTTGCGGATCATGCGGCGCTCCTCGGAGGTGGATGACGCGCCGGACGATAGGCGCAGACCCCGGGGGCTGTGAAATTCAATGTGCCGCGCGCCGGCTATCGAAGTTTTCGACAGCAAGGGTTATCGTGAGGATTGTGCGATGGCCGGGCGGCCACCGTGGATCAGCCGGCGAGGGCCTTGTCGGTGACCGAACCCACCGGCTCGGGCCGTGCGTCGACCGTGCCCAGCCGTCGGTCGCAGACCTGGTCGATCTCGCCCAGCCAGCCGGCCATCCAGTCCGGGAAGGCCTCGTCCTTGCCCAGCGCCCAGCGCCGCCGCGCCTGGCGCGAGACGATGCGGAGCTGCCACGAGGCCTCGTGCAGGATCAGCGCCAGCTCGGAGGCCAGCGCAGGGTCGACGTCGCCGCCGAGCATCTCGAGCTGCGCCGACGCGGCACCGGCGTCGGCGAGCAGGCGCAGCACCTGGCCGCACTGGTCGTGCACCCGCGACACGGCCACCGCGCGGGCGTCCGCGGCGGCGTCGGCATGCGTGGCCGGCCAGGCGCGAAGCAGGCGGTCGATCTCGATCAGGTCCTCGATCGCGCCGTCGGCCGGCGGCATCGCCTCTTCGTGCGGCAGTCGTTCCAGCAGGGCCAGCACCTCGGCGACCAGCGGCCGCTCGAAGCGGTGCCCGTTCATGCGCAGCGCCACCGACAGCCGCGTCATCGGTGTCGGGTGGTCGGCATCGATCATCGCCGTGACGAGTTCGGCCAGCGCAAGGATGCGCCCCCATGGGCTGATCGAGCTGTCGCGGACACCGCGCGGATAGCCCGAGCCGTCGAGCCGCTCGTGGTGCTCGAGCACGGCGCTGAGGACCGGCCGCGGGAACTCGTGATGGCGCTCGAGCAGCATCGTCGACACGAGCGGGTGCGCGTAGAGTTGCCGGCGCTGCGCGCGTTCGAGCTGGATCGTTGGCTGCATCAGCACCGGGTCGACGTGCAGCATGCCCAGGTCGTGCAGCAGCCCGGCGGTGGCGAGCATGCGCAGGTCGTGCCGGGTGGCGTGCTGCCGGTCGGCGAGCCAGGCGGCGGTGATCGCGCAGTGCAGGCCGTGCCGCCACAGCTCGGGCTGCGTCTCGCGCGCGATCGTCAGCTGGAACGCCACCGGCTTGGGCAGCGGCACCTGCGAGACCTCCTCGAGCAGCTGGTCGCGCAGTCGTCCGGTGCCGATCATCGCGCCGAAGAAGGGCTCGGTGTCGAGGATCGTCTGCACGGCTTCGCGCAGCGCCGCGGCATGGACGGTCGACTCGGCCTCGACGCACTGGTCCAGCGGCTGGCGCAGCTGGTGCTGGGTCAGCCGCTCGTAGAGGCGGGCGTCGATGACGACACCCTTGTCGATGACCTTAAGGCCCTGGGCGTTGAACACCGCCGTGCTCGAGACGACACGCTGCCGCTCGCCGAGCTGGGTGACGGCGCGCGTGAAGTGGGCCGGATCGGGGGCCGCCGCAGCGGTCATGCGCAGGTCCTCGGGAGGCGGGCGACAGCGTCATTGTGGGCAGCCGCCTGGCCGCCGAAGCCACGAAAAGCCGGGTCGGCCGGGTGCACTAGGCCGGTTTCCGCCGCCAGGCCAGCCACAGCAGCATCGCCGCGACCGCGCTGATCGGCACCAGCGAGCCGAGGTTCAGCAAGGTCCAGCCGCTGGACGTGACCAGCGCGCCGGAGGCGAAGGAACTGACGGCCATCGTCGTGAACACGCAGAAGTCCATCGCCCCTTGCGCGCGGGTCTTCTCCTCGGGGCGGTAGGTGGTGGTCAGCAATGTGCTGCCACCGGTGTAGAGGAAGTTCCAGCCCACCCCCAGCAGCAGCAGCGCGACCAGGAACTCCATCAGGTCGACCCCCGACAGCGCCACCGCCACGCAGGCGAAGTTGAGCACCGCGCCGGCGCCCATCACCGGCAGCGCGCCGAAGCGGCGGATCAGATGGCCGGTGAAGAAGCTCGGCACGAACATGCCCAGCACGTGCCACTCGAGCACCAGCGCCGCGCTGTCGAAGGGATGCTGGCACTGCTGCATCGCGATCGGCGTCGCCGCCATCAGCAGGTTCATCACGCCGTAGCCGAGCGCACCGGCGGTAACCGCGACGATGAAGGTCGGCTGGCGCATGATCTCGCCCAGCGGTCGGCCGCGCGCGTCGCCCGGCTTCGGCGCCTTGTGCTCGGGGAAGCGGATGAAGGACAGCGCCGCCAGCGCCAGCAAGGCGACGCCGATCAGCGCGATGTAGGAGCCGGCGAAGTTCACCGGCAGCATCGTGCGCGTGGCGCTGGCGAGGTTCGGCCCGAGAAACGCGCCGGCGATGCCGCCGGCCAGCACCAGCGAGATCGCCCGCTCCTTGAAGTCCGGCGCCGCCAGCTCGGGGCCGGCGAAGCGGTAGAGCGACGCGTTGGCGCTGTAGAAGCCAGCGACCACCGTCGCCAGCACGACCAGCCAGAAGCTGCCCACCGTGACCGCGGCCGCACACAGGCCTGCCGACATCGCGGCGACCAGCAGCCCGACCTGGAAGGAGCGCTTGCGCCCGCTGCGCGACTGCAGCCGCGCGACCAGGGGCGTGCTGAGCGCGGCGCCGACCACGTAGCCGGTGACCGGCAGCGTGGCCATCCAGCCATACGGCGCGAGCTGCAGGCCGACGAGGCCGTTGATCGCGATGAAGGTGACGTTGTTGGTCAGGAACAGGCCCTGACAGACCGCGAGCAGCAGCAGGTTGCGATTCATCGGGGCGCATCATCGCACCGACGAGGTGCGGTCATCGGCCGGGCGTGCCCATGCGTTGTGTGGCGGGGCATCGATCCGTGCGGACATGACGGCACGGATCGTGCAAGAACCCACGGCTGCGTACACTGAAGCCGAAGCTCCGAATTGACAGGCAAACGGGGGCGAACTTCAATGGCCCGAAGCCGGTCAACTGAGACATCCTGTCGACACGCCCAGCGCGCCCACCGTGCACGCTGGACCGGAAAGCTCTGATGGCGCCCGGGCCTGTACAGCCGGGACTTCATCAGAACTTCCCAGGCGAAGCGGGGAACCTCGTTCCACCCCGTTCGCCTTCCTCACTGCAGGAGGTCCGCATGGACGTGATCAGCAACTTCGCCGCCCGCTACGAGCGCACC
>CALJUI010000212.1 GCA_937975735.1 uncultured Rubrivivax sp. | reverse complement strand
CAAGGTCAAGCAGCACTGGCACCAGCGTTTCCATGCGGACCCGGGCCACGTCTGGCTGCGCAAGACGATGGCGGAGCTGTTCACCGCGCGCTGACCGGCACGGCCGGCACGTCCGCAAGGCCAGGGTGACGGCGAGGACGCCCGGCCCGTCGGCGGCTGCGCATCGCTGGTAGCCTGTGCGGGCCCGACCGGCCGCGCCGGCGAACCCACCCGACGAACGCGAGCGTGCAGCGATGAACCGAACCGACGAACTTGCCCAGGCGCTGGTCCAGGCGCGCCGACGCGGCCACGCGCTGGACGACGCGGCCTGGGCCGATGCCCTGCCGGACGCGGCGGCCGCCTACGCCGTGCAGGACGCCGTGGCCACTGCCTTCGGATGGTTCGCTAGCGACCCCGTGCGCGCGTGGAAGTCCGGCGGCCCGTCGCGCGACGCGGTGCTGACGCACGCGGCGCTGCCGCCCCAGGGCGTGCGGCCCGGCCCGGCGGACTTCGGTGACATGGCCTTCCACGAGCTCGGCATCGAAGCCGAGATCGCGCTGCGGCTGGCGGTGGACGTGACACCCGAGCGCGCGCGGGCCGCCGCGCACGCCGACGTGCCGCAACTGGTGGACGCGATGGCCGTGGCCATCGAGATCGTCGACTCCCGCTGGACGCGCGGCGCCGCCGCACCGGCCCTGCTGCGCCTGGCCGACCTGCAGTCGCACGGTGCGCTGGTGCTGGGCGCATGGATGCCCCTGCAGCCGAGCGACTGGACGGCGCAACGCGTCGAGGTGCGGATCGGTGGCGCCGAGCCGCGCACGTTCATCGGGACGCATTCGCTGGGCGACCCCACCTGGCTGGTGCCGGCCTGGCTGCAGCACGTGACGCGCGACGGCGCCATGGCGCCCGCCGGCACCGTGGTCACCACGGGAACCTGGTGCGGGCTGCTGCCGGCACGCAAAGGCGACGCGGTGCGGGTGGCGTTTGATGGGCTGGTTCCGGTGGAGACGCGGCTGTAGTGACGGCGATCAGGAGGACCAGGCAGGCGAGGTCCTCGACACGCTGCCGGCGCCGCCGGCCATTCGGGTCGCCAAACCCATCGGGTCGCCAAACTTATGCCGGATCGCCGGCGCTCATCGAGCTTCGCAGCCAGGGCAGCCTCGATCCAACTGCACGGGCGGACAGTTGACCGAGCCGTACGAGCAGAACACGCAGCAGTCGCCGGGCTTGGGGCGCAGCACGGCGTGGCAGCGCTCGCACTCGTAGAAGAACTGGCAGGTGTCGGTCGGCATGCACTCGCGCTTGGCGTGGCCGCACTCGGGGCAGGTTAGCACCGACTCCAGCTCGGGGACGGCGGTCGCGCTCACTTGTGAACCGTCGAGGGGAATCCTGCGTCCGTCGTGGCCTTGACGAGCGCCAGGGCGTTGGTCTTGTCGGCGTCGAACATCACGGTGGCCGTCTTCTTGCCGTAGTCGACGCGTACCTGGCTCACGCCCGGCACCTTCTCCAACGACTTCTTCACCGTGAGAGGGCACAGCGCGCAGGTCATGTTCTGGACGTCGAGCACTGCGGTCTGTAGAGGGGCGGCCTGTGCGGCCCACGGCATCAGCGCGACGAGCGCAATGGCAACGAGCTTGCGCATGGAGAATTCCTTCACAGGACGTAGGGCGCCAGCCAGGGCACCGACAGGAGCGCAAGGATCGCCAGTGCGACGACCCAGAAGACTCGCCGTTGCCGCTTGAGTACGGTCGGCTCGGCACACGCCGCGCCTGGCTCGCAGACCTGCGGCCGCAGGTACAGGCGCCGGAACGCCAGGCCGAGGAACAGCAGCGTCACTGCGATGAACCACGGCCTGAGCGGCTCCAGCGCAGTCAGGTTGGCGATCCAGGCGCCGCTGATACCCATCATCAGCAACACCAGTGGCCCGACGCAGCATACAGACGCGCCGATGGCCGCCAGTACGCCGGCGGCCAATGAACCCTTGACTCTGAACGCTGCCATCTGCTTGGTGAAACTCTTCAATGACGGTCAGTCTAGAGTCCGTACCATGGTACGGAATCAAGGGGTCGAGATGACAAGCGATCTGACGATTGGGCGACTGGCTGACGAAGCAGGTGTGAACGTCGAGACGATCCGCTACTACCAGCGTCGCGGCTTGATGGTGACGCCAGCCAAGCCAATGGGCGGGCAGCGACGGTATGACTCGAGTGCGATCAGGCGCGTGCGCTTCATCAAGCGTGCCCAGATGCTGGGATTCACGCTTGAAGACGTGGGTAGCCTGCTGGCGCTCGACGAGGCCCGCGCTTGCGCAGAAACGCGCAAGCTCGCCGCGCACAAGCTGCAGGTGATTGATGACAAGCTCGTTGCCCTCAGGGCGATGCGAAGGGCGTTGTGGGTGCGACCAAGGGAGACTGCCCGATCATCCACGCCTTGGCCGCTGACTGATCCTGGGGCAAGACCAAATGGCTGGGTCCGCACAGTGTCTCGATCCGCCGGCAACCCTGTCGTTGCACCCATTGCCCTTTTTCCAATGTGCTTGACCTGGTCGGCGAACGGTCGCTCACGAGCGCGTCGTCAAAGCTCAACGCGTGCCGGCCCTTGGTCGAATCCGCCTGTTCCTTCGTCGGCACTTCGATCGCCACCCGCAGGCGCTCTCACGACCTCAAGGCGCGCGCCTGACCGTCCCCCATTGGTCCATCACCCGCTGGTCCTGCGCCACCTCGGCTTCCAAGGTGTCCCGCGGCAGTAGCCGCAGGCACTCCTCCAGCGCCGCCGGGTCGAGCTTCGCCGGCGCAGGCGGCGCGGCGCGCACCTGTGGTGACTTGCCGTCCCAGGCGAAGGGGTTGCGGAAGGCCGGCGGGTCCGGGATGCAGTCGTCCCGGTAGACCGGCGGGCCGTCCGACGCGAAGGGGGAGAAGCTGATCGTCCTGTCGAAGATCAGCGGCTGACCCGTCGGTGTCGCCGGCAGCGGCGGCAACTGTGCGATGGCCTGGCGCGCCAGCCGTTCGGCGGCGGCTGAGGTGCTCCACAGCGTGTCCAGGCGTGCCAGGGTCCCGTCTGGCGCGATCTCCACGCGGAAGCGCACCAAGCCCTGGTCCGGGCCTTCGATGGCCGTGCCCATCATGCTGCGCACCTGCACGCCCCAGTGGTACCGGTAGCGCTTGCTGTTCTTGAGGGTGTAGGTGCCTGCAAGCGCCCACTCCTCGGCCGTGGGCGCCGCGGGCGCGGCCTGGCTGGCGGGCCGGCGGTCGACCAGGGTCGGGGTCACCGGGTCGATCCGCGGCACCTCGATGGGCACGGGGGCCGGCGGGGCGGGCGTCGCCGGCGCTGGCTCGGGCGCCGGTGCGGGTGTTTCGGGGGGCGGCGTCAGCAGGTACAGCCGCAGCACCATCGCCTCACGCCGCGCGGGCTCGGCGGCGTT
>CALJUI010000211.1 GCA_937975735.1 uncultured Rubrivivax sp. | reverse complement strand
ATGGCGAGCGATACCGGCACCCCGGCGGCACGGGCGCCGTTGCCGCGGCGGAAGTGGCCGTCGTTTTTTTTTTTAATGATACGGCGGCCACCGAGATCTACACTCTTCCCCTACACGCCGCTCTTCCGCTCCAGGCCGAACAGCAGCGCCGCGGCGAGGCGGGCGTCGTCGTCGGCGGGCGCCGCCAGCGCGCGCCGCAGCCGACCGACGGTGCACTGCAGCCGCGCCTCGGTCACCGGCTTGAGCACGTAGTCGAGCGCTTCCTGGTCGAAGGCCTGGACGGCGTACTCGTCGTAGGCGGTGACGAGGACCACGCGGGTCGGGCCCTCGATCGCCTGCGCGACCTCGAGCCCGGTCAGACCCGGCATCTGGATGTCGAGGAAGGCCAGGTCCGGCTCGTGTTGCGCGATCAGCTCGGCCGCCTCGACGCCGTTGCGGGCCATCGGCGTGAACTCGAGCTCGGGCCAGGCCGCCTGCAGCAGCTTCTGCAGATGGCGCGCCAGCGGCGGTTCGTCGTCGGCAATCAGCGCACGGGTCATGGCGCAGGCTCCTCGCGGACAGGCAGTCTGAGCACGGCACGCGTGCCGGGGGCGGCCGGGCTCAGGGTCAGCGACGCGTCGCTGCCCCAGCGGCCCCGCAGGCGCTGGCGCAGATTGTCCAGCGCCACGCCATTGCCGTTGCGCCGGCGCGCCGGCGCATCCAGCCCGAGGCCGTCGTCGGCGACCTCGATCTCGAGGCCGCCGTCGACCTGCCGCGCACGGATCGTCACCTGCCCGCCTTCGAGCTTGGGCTCGAGGCCGTGCTGGATCGCGTTCTCGACCAGCGGCTGCAGCAGCAGCGACGGGAGCCTGGCGCTGCGCACCCCGGCGTCGACGTCGATCGTGAAGCGCAGCCGGTCCTCCATGCGCTGCTGCATCAGGCCGAGATAGCTCTCGGCCAGCGACAGCTCCTGCCCGAGCGTGCTGTCGTCGGTGCGCAGGCTGGTGATCGAGGCACGCAGGTAGTCGCTGAACGACTCCAGCATGCGCTTGGCGCGCGCCGGCTCGACGTCGATCAGCGTCTGCACGCCGGCCAGCGTGTTGAACAGGAAGTGCGGCTCCATCTGCGCCTGCAGCAGCTTGAGCTGCGCCTCGACGGCGCGGCGCTCGGCGATCACCTGGCGCGACTTGGCATCGAAGATCTGGAAGAAGATGAACGAGATCAGCACCGCGAACATCAGCACGCCGGCCAGCGTGCCCAGGCGCGGGTTCAGGAACCACTCGGACGCGCCGGGGTGCATCAGCAGCGCGCCGATCGGCCAGCCGATCATCACGCCGACGATCGGCACGCCGGCGAAGAAGACCGAGCGCGCGGCGTTGGACCAAGACTCGATGCGCGCCTTGCCGATCGCCGGGATCAGCACAGCGAACATCCCATGGATCAGGTAGCTGATGATCAGCGAGATGCCCAGGTTCTTGCCGAACCACAGCAGCCAGACGTCGGGCCGCGTCCAGCCGCGGCCGCCGCCCATTGCATTGAAGGCCATGCCCAGCACGGTGAAGCACAGCGCGATGATGGCGCCGAAGACGCCGGTGATGGCCCACTGCAGCCAGCCGGGACCGGCCGGGGTCAGGTCGTTGCTGAACCAGGACTTCCAGGCCAGCGCAAGGGTATCGCGGGACAACGTGGACATGGTCGGCCAGTGTACGGACCGCCGCCGGCGCGCCCATCGGCGGGCGACGAATCGACAGCCGGGCCGACGAATGGGCAGCGGCGGGCGGTCCCTACAATCCGCCGATCGATCGATCGCCGCCCGCCCGAGCGCATGAACGTCCCAGCATCCGTCTTCAAGGCCTATGACATCCGCGGCATCGTCGGTGACACCATCGACGAGGCCTTCGCCATGCACCTCGGCCGCGCCTTCGGCTCGCAGGCGCTGGCCGAGGGCGAACGGGCGGTGGCGGTCGGGCGCGACGGCCGGCTGTCCGGCCCCGGTCTCGCGGCGGCGCTCATCCGCGGCCTGAAGTCGACCGGTCTGGACGTGGTCGACCTCGGCGCGGTGACGACGCCGATGCTGTACTACGTGGCGGCGACTCGCGCCGAGCACGGCTGCCGCAGCGGCATCATGGTCACCGGCAGCCACAACCCGAAGGACTACAACGGCTTCAAGATGGTGCTCGCCGGCCGCGCGATCTACGGCGACGAGATCCAGGCGCTGCGCCGGCGCATCGAGGGCGAGGACTACGTGCGCGCGCGCGGCCGCAGCGCACGGATGGACGTCGGCGCCGAGTACCTCGGGCGCATCGCCGGCGACGTGAAGCTCGCGCGGCCGATGAAGATCGTCGTCGACTGCGGCAACGGCATCCCGGGCGCGTCGGCGCCGGCCATCCTGCGGGCGATCGGCTGCGAGCTCACCGAGCTGTACAGCGAGGTCGACGGCGACTTCCCCAACCACCACCCCGACCCGAGCAAGCCGGAGAACCTGGCCGAGCTGATCGCCACCGTGAAGTCCTCCGGCGCCGAGCTCGGGCTGGCCTTCGACGGCGACGGCGACCGCCTCGGCGTGGTCACGCGCGACGGCCAGATCATCTACCCGGACCGCCAGCTGATGCTGCTGGCGCGCGACATCCTGTCGCGCCAGCCCGGGGCGACGGTGATCTTCGACGTCAAGTGCAGCCAGCGCCTGGCGCCCGACATCCGCGCCGCCGGCGGCGTGCCGCTGATGTGGAAGACCGGGCATTCGCTGGTCAAGGCGAAGATGCGCGAGTGCGCGGCGCCGATCGCCGGCGAGATGAGCGGCCACATCTTCTTCGGCGAGCGCTGGTACGGCTTCGACGACGCCACCTACACCGCCGCGCGACTGCTTGAGATCCTGTCGCGGGCCAAGGACCCGAGCCGAGTGCTCAATGCCCTGCCCAAGAACCACAGCACGCCGGAGCTGAACGTCGCCTGCGCCGAGGGCGAGCCGGCGCGGATCGTGACCGAGCTGCAGGCCCGCGTGGCCGAGGGACGGCTCGCCTTTCCCGGCGCCGAGATCGGCATGATCGACGGCCTGCGCGTCGACTACGACGACGGCTTCGGCCTGATCCGCGGCTCGAACACCACGCCGGTGCTGGTCTTGCGCTTCGAGGGCCGGACCGTGCGGGCGCTGGCGCGCATCGAGGCGCAGATGATGGCCGCGCTGCGCGCGGTCAAGCCCGACGCGCGGGTCGGACTGGCCGCGCACTGAGCGTCGCCGTGAACCCCTCCCTGGCGCGGGCGCTGTACTC
>CALJUI010000210.1 GCA_937975735.1 uncultured Rubrivivax sp. | reverse complement strand
GCCTGGCGCCGCAAGCAGTTCGCGCCGCTGCTGATCCCGGTCACCCACGTGTCGCCGTGCTACGAGTACCGCGACCGCCGCGACGACGAGTCGCCCGAGCAGTACGGCAAGCGCCTGGTGCAGGAGCTCGCCAAGGCGATCGACACGATCGGCGGCGACAAGGTCATCGCCTTCGTCGCGGAGACGGTCGTCGGCGCCACGGCCGGCGCGCTGACGCCGGTGCCCGGCTACCTGCGCGGCGTGCGCGAGCTGTGCTCGCGCCACGGCATCCTGCTGATCCTCGACGAGGTGATGTGCGGCATGGGCCGCACCGGCACGCTTCACGCCTGCGAGCAGGAACGCGTGGTGCCCGACCTGATCACGATCGCCAAGGGCCTGGGCGGTGGCTACCAGCCGATCGGTGCGGTGCTCGTGCAGCGCCACATCGTCAACGCCTTCAGCCAGGGCAGCGGCCTGTTCCAGCACGGCCACACCTACCTCGGCCACCCGGTCGCCTGCGCCGCCGCGCTGGCGGTGCAGAAGGTCATCGACCGCGACGACCTGCTCGCCGCCGTGCTGCGCCAGGGCGAGGGCCTGCGCAAGCGCCTCGTCGCGGCCTTCGGCGAGCACCCGCATGTCGGCGACATCCGCGGCCGCGGCCTGTTCCGCGCCATCGAGCTCGTCGCCGACCGCGACACCAAGACCACCTTCGAACCGGGCCTGAAGCTGCACGCGCTGATCAAGCAGCAGGCGATGCAGCGCGGGCTGATGGTCTACCCGATGGGCGGCACGATCGACGGCCAGCGCGGCGATCACGTGCTGCTGGCGCCGCCCTTCATCGTCAGCGATGCCGAGCTCGACGCCATCGTCGATCGTCTTCGCGCGGCGGTGGACGCGTCGATCGCTGCCCTGCCCCGACAACCGAAGAGACAGGAGGTCAAGAGCGCCTGATGATCCGATGACCGTTCGACGGTCCAGCCACCCCATTCCCTTCACCATTACCCAGGAGAAGACATGAAGAAGTCACTCACCCCCACCTTCCTGCGCGGCGCCCTCGCCGCCGCCGCCGTCGCGCTGATGCTGCCGGCCACGCCGGCCGTCGCCCAGCAGAAGTTCATCACCATCGGCACCGGTGGCGTCACCGGCGTGTACTACGCCGCCGGCGGCGCGATCTGCCGCCTGATGAACAAGGACCGCGCCAAGCACGGCATCCGCTGCTCGGTGGAGTCCACCGGCGGGTCGGTGTTCAACATCAACACGATGCGCGCCGGCGAGCTCGACTTCGGCGTCGCCCAGTCCGACTGGCAGTACCACGCCGTCAACGGCAGCAAGGTCTTCGAGAAGGACGGCAAGTTCGGCGATCTGCGCGCGGTCTTCTCGGTGCACCCGGAGCCGTTCACGGTGCTGGCGCGCAAGGAAGCCAACATCAAGAAGTTCGAGGACCTGAAGGGCAAGCGCTTCAACGTCGGCAACCCGGGCTCCGGCACGCGCGCGTCCATGGACGAGCTGCTGTCGGCGATGGGCTGGACGACGAAGGACTTCGGCCTGGCCTCCGAGCTGAAGGCCGACGAGCACGGCGCCGCGCTGTGCGACAACAAGATCGACGGCTTCTTCTACGGCGTCGGCCACCCGAGCGCCAACATCCAGGATCCGATCACGACCTGCGGCGCCAAGCTGGTGCCGCTGACCGGCCCGGCGGTCGACAAGCTCGTCAAGGGCGCACCGTACTACGCCAAGGTCAACATCCCCGGCGGCCTGTACGCCGGCAACGCGGACCCGGTGCCGACCTACGGCGTGCTGGCGAGCTTCGTCACGACGACCAAGGTGCCCGAGGCGGTGGTCTACGAACTGGTCAAGGCCGTGTTCGAGAACTTCGACGACTTCAAGAAGCTGCACCCGGCGTTCGCCAACCTCGACCCGAAGAACATGGTCAAGGACGGCCTGTCGGCGCCGCTGCATCCGGGTGCGATGAAGTACTACAAGGAGAAGGGCTGGCTGTAAGTCCGGCCACCGACTGACCCCGGGGGCCCGCGCCAGCGGGCTCCCGGGTCGCCGGGCCGGGGCCGCGGGCCCCGCCCGCTTCCCTCTCCCGCGGACGACAGGTCCGCCATGACTTCTCCGGTCGCCGCCGCAGGCGAGGCGTCGCCGGTGTGACCTTCCAGCACAGAAAGGGCGAGTTCATGTCCGACAAGAAACCGACGAGTGCCGCGGACCCCGGTTCCGGCAAGGAGGTCGATGTCAATCAGATGATGGCCGAGGCCGACACCGGGGGACGCAACCCGGGGCCGATGGTCGCCAAGCTGATGCTCGCCACGGCGCTGACCTGGTCGCTGTTCCAGCTCTGGATCGCCTCGCCGCTGCCGTTCTCCACCGGCGTCCTGGTGTTCAACGACACGCAGTCGCGCGCCATCCACCTGGCCTTCGCCGTCTTCCTGTCGTACCTGGCCTTTCCCGCGCTGGCAGGCTCGCCGCGGGACCGCGTGCCGGTGACGGACTGGATCCTCGCCCTGGTCGGCGCCTTCTGCGCCGCCTACCTGTTCGTGTTCTATGCCGAGCTGGCGCAGCGTCCCGGCCAGCCGACGACGCAGGACCTGGTGGTGTCGATCGTCGGCATCGTCATCCTGCTCGAAGCGACCCGCCGTGCCCTGGGCTTGCCGCTGGTCATCGTGGCCGTCGTGTTCCTCGCGTACACCTTCTTCGGCCGCTACATGCCCGACCTGATCGCGCACAAGGGCTTCTCCCTCGAGCGCACGATGTCGCACCAGTGGCTCACCACCGAAGGCGTGTTCGGCGTCGCGCTGGGCGTGTCGTCGGGTTTCATCTTCCTGTTCGTGCTATTCGGCTCGCTGCTCGACAAGGCCGGCGCGGGCAACTACTTCATCAAGTCCGCTTTCGCGCTGCTCGGCCACCTGCGTGGCGGCCCGGCCAAGGCGGCTGTCGTGGCGTCGGCGGCCACCGGCCTGATCTCCGGCTCGTCGATCGCCAACGTGGTGACGACCGGCACCTTCACGATCCCGCTGATGAAGCGCGTCGGCTACCGCGGCAACCACGCCGGCGAGGTCGAGGTGTTGACCTTGGCCAACGCACAGATCGTGCAGCCGGTGATGTGTGGGGTGGCCTTCTTGATGGTCGAGTACGTGGGCATCCCGTACACCGAGGTCATCAAGCACGCCTTCCTGCCGGCGATCATCTCCTACATCGCGCTGCTCTACATCGTCCACCTCGAGGCGCTCAAGGCAGACATCCAGGGCCTGCCGCGCCGCGGCGACGCGACGCCGATGCAGCGCCTGATCTCCTTCGCGACCACCGTCGCGGGCTTCATCGTGCTGTCGGGTGTCGTCTACTACGGCATCGGCTGGCTCAAGGTCGTGCTGCCCGACGCGGCGATCTACCTGATCGGCGTCGGCGTGCTCGCGGCCTACCTCGCGCTGCTGAAGATCGGCTCGACCCAGCCGGAGCTGGCGCTCGACGACCCGAACGCCCCGGTGTTCGAGTTGCCGAAGACGGCGCCGACCCTGCTCGCCGGCCTGCATTACCTGCTGGCCGTCGTGGTGCTGATCTGGTGCCTGATGGTCGAGCAGCTGTCGCCGGCGCTGTCGGCCTTCTGGGCGACGATGTTCCTGATCTTCATGATGGTCACGCAGCGGCCGATCACCGCGTGGATGCGCGGACAGGGCGAGCTCGGCGCGGCCTTCCGCCAGGGCTTCGCCGACCTGATCAGCGGCCTGGAGGTCGGTGCGCGCAACATGATCGGCATCGGCGTGGCCACGGCCGCGGCCGGCATCATCGTCGGCACCGTGTCGCTGACCGGCGTCGGCCTGGTGATGACCGAGATCGTCGAACTGCTCTCCGGCGGCAACCTGTTCATCATGCTGCTGCTGGTGGCCTTCATCAGCCTGATCCTGGGCATGGGCCTGCCGACGACCGCCAACTACATCGTCGTGTCGACGCTGATGGCGCCGGTGGTGGTGGAGCTCGGTGCACAGAGCGGGCTGCTGGTGCCGCTGATCGCGGTCCACCTGTTCGTCTTCTACTTCGGCCTGATGGCCGACGTGACGCCGCCGGTCGGCCTGGCGTCGTTCGCCGCCGCGGCGATCGCCCGCGCCGACCCGCTGAAGACCGGCGTGACCGCGTTCTTCTACAGCATGCGCACGGCGATCCTGCCCTTCCTGTTCATCTTCAACACGCAGTTGCTGATGATCGGCATCGACAGCACCTGGCACCTGGCGCTGACTGTGGTCAGCGCGGTGGTGGCGATGCTCGTCTTCGCCGCGGCGACGCAGGGCTACTTCGTGGTCCGCTCTCGGTGGTC
>CALJUI010000209.1 GCA_937975735.1 uncultured Rubrivivax sp. | reverse complement strand
TGAACCCGATGCGTCTGAAGACCATCCAGCACTTCTTCGAGCACTACAAGGACCTCGAGCCCGGCAAGTGGGTCAAGGTGCTGGGCTGGGAGGGCGTCGACAGCGCGCGCGCCGACGTGCGCGAGGGCATGGCCAACTGGGGCCGGCTGCATCGCCCGGGCGCCTGAGCCCGATCAGCCCGCGCGCTTGAACGGCGTGCGCTCGTTCAGCTCATCGACGTAGGCCGAGACGCCCGCGCCTTCGCGCGCCAGGAAGTCGGCCACCGCATCGGCGAAGCGCGGGTCGCTGAGCCAGTGCGCCGAACCCGTCCGCACCGGCATCAGCCCGCGCGCCATCTTGTGCTCGCCCTGCGCGCCGCCTTCGAAGCGGCGAATGCCGTTGGCCAGGCACCAGGCCAGCGGCTGGTAGTAGCAGGCCTCGAAGTGCAGGCAGGGCACGTGCTCGGTGCAGCCCCAGTAGCGGCCCCAGGCGGCATCGGCATCGCGGTCGACGGCGATCAGCGACGCGGCGATCGGCCGGCCGTCGCGCTGCGCGACGAACATCACCCAATGGGCGGCCAGGTCGGCCGCCATCCGCGCGAAGAAGTCGCGCGTCAGGTAGGGCGTCGAGTGGTGCGCGCGGTAGGTCAGCGTGTAGCAGTGGTGGAAGAAGTCCCACAGACCGGTGTCGATCGCCTCGCCGGCGTGCACCTGGAACTCCACCCCCGCGTCGCGGACGCGGCGGCGCTCCTGCTGGATCTTCTTGCGCTTGTCGCGCTGCAGGCGTGCGAGCAGCGCGTCGAAGTCGGCGACCGGCACCGCGGCATCCTGGGTCCAGTGGAACTGCACGCCCTCGCGAATCAGACAGCCGGCGCTCGCGAGCGCATCGCGCTCCTCGGGTGTCGGGAACAGCACGTGCAGCGACGACAGGTCCGACGCCCGTGTCGTCGCCACCAGGATGCGCGCGAGCGCATCGCGGGCGGCGCCGTCCTCGGCCAGCAGGCGCGAGCCCGGCACCGGCGTGAACGGCACTGCGCACAGCAGTTTGGGGTAGTAGGGCAGGCCATGGCGCTGGTAGGCGTCGGCCCAGGCCCAGTCGAACACGTACTCGCCGTAGGAGTGCGTCTTCAGGTACAGCGGGCAGGCCGCCGCCAGCCGACCGGCGCGGTGCAGCGTGAGGAAGCGAGGCGACCAGCCGGCGGCCGGCGTCGCGCTGCCCGAATCGTGCAACGCGCGCAGGTATTCCATGCGCATGAACGGCGTCGGCATCGACTGCGCGGCGAGCAGCCGGTTCCAGTCGGCGGCGTCGATCGCGGCCGGCGTCTCGAGAACCCCGATGACATAATCATCCGACGTGATGTAAACCTCCGACGTTGCCGTGCATCCCCTGCTGAACGTGGCGCTGGCCCAGATCAACGCCACGGTGGGTGACCTGGCCGGCAACGCGCGCCGCATCGCCGAGGCGGCGCGTCGGGCCCATGCCGACGGCGCGCGGGTGCTGCTGACCCCTGAGCTGTCGCTGTCGGGCTACCCGCCGGAAGACCTCCTGCTGCGGCCGAGCTTCGTGCGTGGCTGCCAGCAGATGCTGCAGGCGCTGGCGGCGGAGCTGTCTGATCTCGACGGACTGCATGTCGTGGTGGGGCACCCGCACCAGTTCGGCGAGCGGGGAGATGTTAGGTCGAAGTCGCATGCCGTGCAGCAGCGCTTCAATGCGGCCTCGGTGCTGGCAGGGGGGCAGGTGCGGGGCACCTACTGCAAGCGCGAACTGCCGAACTACCAGGTCTTCGACGAGCGGCGCTATTTCGCCTCGGGCCGCGATGCCGACCAGCCCGCGCTGGTGTTCGAGGTCGCCGGCGTGCGCCTGGGCCTGCTGATCTGCGAGGACGCCTGGTTCGACGAGCCGGCGCTGGCGGCGCGCGCGGCCGGCGCCGAGGTGCTGTGCGTGATCAACGCGTCGCCGTTTCACGTCGCCAAGGCCGACGAGCGCGAGGCGCGCATGGCCGAGCGGGCGCGCGCGGTCGGGTTGCCGCTGCTGTACAGCCACCTCGTCGGCGGTCAGGACGAAGTGGTGTTCGACGGCGCGTCGTTCGCGATGGACGCGCACGGCGTGGTCACCGCGCGCGCCCCGCTGTTCGAGGACGCGCTGCTGCAGGTCGCGATCGGCGCCGACCGGCAGCCGAGCGGTGCGGTGCATCCGGTGCCCGACGACGACGCGCAGGCCTGGGCCGCGCTGGTCACCGGCGTGCGCGACTACATCGGCAAGAACGGCTTCCCCGGCGCGATCATCGGCCTGTCCGGCGGCATCGACTCGGCGCTGGTGCTGGCCATCGCCGTCGACGCGCTCGGTGCCGACCGCGTGCGTGCGGTGATGATGCCCTCGCGCTACACCGCCGACATCTCCTGGACCGACGCCCGCGACATGGCCGATCGGCTGGGCGTGCGCTACGACGAGATCCCGATCGCGCCGATGTTCGACGCCTTCCGCACCAGCCTGGCGCAGGAGTTCGCCGGCCTGCCCGAGGACACGACCGAGGAGAACCTGCAGGCGCGCATCCGCGGCACGCTGCTGATGGCGCTGTCGAACAAGTCCGGTGCGATCGTGCTGACCACCGGCAACAAAAGCGAGATGGCGACCGGCTACTGCACGCTCTATGGGGACATGGCCGGCGGCTTCGCGGTCATCAAGGACGTCGCGAAGACCCTCGTCTACCGGCTCGCGAACTGGAAGAACCGGCAGCCGAACCGGCGCGCCGATGGCACGATCGGCCCGGTGATCCCGGAGCGCATCATCACCAGGCCGCCGTCGGCGGAACTGCGGCCGGACCAGACCGACCAGGACAGCCTGCCGCCCTACGAGGTGTTGGACGCGATCCTGGCGCGCTACATGGAGGACGACCAGAGCATCGACCAGATCGTCGCCGCCGGATTCGCGCGCGCCGAGGTCGAGCGCATCGCGCGGCTGATCGCGGTCAGCGAGTACAAGCGCCGGCAGGCGCCGGTCGGCATCCGCATCACCCACCGCGCCTTCGGGCGCGACTGGCGCTACCCCATCACGTCGAAGTTCCGTGCTTAAATCGGCTCGAAACGAAGCCACACGGAACACCACCATGAAACAGATCGTCGCCATCATCAAGCCCTTCAAGCTGGAGGAGGTGCGCGAGTCGCTCGGCGACATCGGGGTGTCCGGGCTGACCGTCACCGAGGTCAAGGGCTTCGGGCGGCAGAAGGGGCATACCGAGCTGTACCGCGGTGCCGAGTACGTGGTCGACTTCCTGCCGAAGGTCAAGATCGAGGTCGTGGTCAAGGACGACGACGTCGAACGCTGCATCGAGGCCATCGTCAAGGCCGCCAAGACCGGCAAGATCGGCGACGGCAAGATCTTCGTCTACCCGGTCGAGCAGGCGATCCGCATCCGCACCGGCGAGACCGACGAGTCGGCGGTCTGAACCGGCGGTCCGCCGTCAGATCTTCGAGAAGTCGTCGTCGCCCGCGGCGGTCGCCGCGCCGGCGCGCAGGGACGGCAGCAGCCGCGCCGGGTCGTCGTCGATCCGCAGCATCTGGCGCTGTTCGGCGGCCAGGAAGCCCTCGTCGACCATGCGGTCGACGAACTGCAGCAGCGGGTCGAAGTAGCCGCCGACGTTGAGCAGGCCGACCGGCTGATCGTGGTAGCCGAGCTGTCGCCAGGTCCAGGCCTCGAACAGTTCCTCCAGCGTGCCGATGCCGCCGGGCAGCGCGAGGAAGGCCGATGCGCCTTCGGCCATCAGGCGCTTGCGCTGGTGCATGTCGGGCACGACGTGGAGCTCGTGCAGGCCGCCGTGGCCCACCTCCCGCTGCATCAGCGCTTCCGGGATGACGCCGATCACGCGGCCGCCGGCGGCCATCGTGGCGTCGGCCACCACGCCCATCAGGCCGACACGCCCGCCGCCATAGATCAACTCGCCGCCGGAGCGGCCGAGGATCTCGCCCAGCGCACGTGCGGCCTCGGCGTAGGCGGGCTCGCGGCCGGTGCGCGAGCCGCAATACACGCAGAGCCTGAACGACCCGTTCATGGCCCGAACCTCGACCACAGCGCCGCGGCCCAGACCCCGCCGCACAGCAGCAGCGACAGCATCACCGCCGCGCTGCCGTAGTCCTTCGCGCGCCCGGCGAGTTCGTGGTGCTCGAGGGAGATCCGGTCGACCGTGGCCTCCACCGCCGAGTTGAGCAGCTCGACGACCAGCACCAGCAGTGCCGTCCCGGCCAGCACCGCCACCTGCAGCCAGTCGCGGCCGATCCAGGCGGCGGCGGGCAGCAGCACCGCGGCCAGCATCAGCTCCTGCCGGAACGCGCTCTCGTGGCGCCAGGCCGCGCGCAGCCCGACCACCGAGTGGCCGGCCGCGCGCAGCACGCGGTCGATGCCGGTTCGGCCCTTGTGAGGGTTGCTCATTGCCCGCGATTGTGCCGCGCGCCGCTCAGGCGCCGGGGCGGGCAGGGCGCCAGTCGATCAGCCGGGTGCCGCACAGCATGTCGTGCGGGTACTGCCGCGACGGGTGCAGCCGGGCCATCAGGCCATAGACCATCACGCCGGCGACGAGCGCCAGCGCAACCGGCGCGCCGCCCTTCAGCCCGGACAGGTGCACGCCGGCCAGCGCCGGCAGGAACCAGAGCCAGCTCGCGAAATAGCGCGCCAGTGCGCGCGCCTGGGTCAGCGGCCGGCCGTCGGCGGCGACGACGCGGATATGCCAGGTCTTCATCGCCACCGTCTGTCCGCCGTGCGACCAGAACCAGACGAAGTAGATGCCGAGCACGACGAACAGGAAGGCCTGCAGCCCGCCGGTGCCCAGCAGCGGGTCGCGCAGCTGGGTCAGGCTGGAGTAGAGGTAGCCGGCGATCATGACCACGCCGAACAGCAGCACGCCTTCGTACAGGAAGCAGGCCATGCGGCGCGCCACCCCCGGCGCCCGCGGCGGTGGGCGGTCGGGGCTCACTGCTTGGACTTGTCGGCGGCCCTGGGCACCGGCACCACGGCCGCGGCCTGCGGGCCGCGGCGCGGCAGCAGCGTGGCCGGATCGACGAAGGTCTCGGTCGCCGCGATCTTGGGCACGCCGGCTTGCTGGGCCGCCGGGGGCGCCGGCTTGGCCGAGATCAGTGTGCTGGTGGCGCCGGACTGGGCCCTGACCGTGGTCGGCGAGGCCGGCTTGGTCGGCACCGCCGGCGCGGGCGCCGGCTCGACGACATTTCGTTTGGCCGAGGACGGCGCCGTGCGCCGGGCGGCGCGCGCGGCCGCCTCGAGCTTCCAGCGCTCGGCCAGGACCTGGCGCGCCTCCGGGTGCAGGCTCTGGTACTCGGCCCACCGCTCTTCGCGCGCTTCGGGCGACCAACGCTGCGCCTCCTGGTACTGCACCCGCGCCTGGCCCCGCTCGCGCGGCGTCATGTGCGACCAGTCCGCCATCCGGGCCTGCACCCGGGACCGCTCCTCGGGCGGCATCTTCGGGAAGCGGTTCGCGACCTCGATCCACTTTTCGCGCCGTGGGCCGTCGATCTGCCCCCACTGCGACTCCAACGGCGCCAGCGCCGAACGCTGGGCCGGGGTCAGCGAGCGCCAGTCGGCGCCGGCGCCTGCCACCAGCGGCTGCGCCGCGGCGACCGCGCAGCACAACGCCAGCGCGGCGGCCAGCGTGGCCGGGCGGGGCGGTCGACGGCGACGAGCCGGGGCGGTCAAGGCTGGGCGAGCTTGAGGAAGGCGACGAAGCCGGGGTCCGCGTAGGCCGCCGGAGGCAGGCGGTCGGCGAGAAGCACGGCGTCGATCTCCGCCGCCGCCCGCGCGCGTTCGTGCGCGTTCCAGGCGTTGATGCCGACCAGGCCGGCGACGAGCGCGACCACCGGCAGCAGCGCGGCAAGGCGCGGCCACCAGCCGCCGAAGCGGCCCAGGGCGATGGCGCCGCCCGACTGCACGGCGGCCAACTCGCGCTGAGCGCGCGCGCGCGCGAGCGCCTGCTCGCGCGCGAAGCGCAGGCGCTCGACGACGTCGGGGGCGAGCGTCTGGGTCGGCTCGGCGAGCAGGGACGTGACGCGCGAGGCCAGCCGGGTTTCGAGCAACTCGATGTCGTTCGTGATCTTGTTGACGTCACTCATAGCGTGATTCCACGGGCTTGAAGGGCCTTGGACAGGGCCCGGACGGCTCTCGAGCAATGGGTCTTGACGCTGCCTTCCGAGCATCCCATCACGGACGCGGTCTCGGCAACGTCGAATTCCTCCCAATAACGCAGCAGGAAGGCCTCGCGTTGACGCGCCGGCAGCGACTCGATCTCGGTCTCGATCAGGGCCAGGATCTGGCCGCGGCCGACGGTGTCGGCGGCGCTCTCGGCACCCAGCGAGCCCTCCAGGGTCTGCAGCGACTCGAGCAGGTCGAAGTCGTCGCTCGTGTCGGCGCCGTCGAAGTCCGACAGGTTCTGCATCACCGCGTTGCGCACCTTCTGGCGCCGGAACCAGTCCATCGTGGCGTTGGACAGGATGCGCTGGAACACCAGGGGCAGTTCGGCCGCGGGGCGGTCGGCGTACTTCTCGGCGAGCCGGATCATCGCGTCCTGGACGATGTCGAGCGCCGAGTGCTCGTCCCGCACGGCATAGACGGCGCGCTTGAAGGCTCGCTTCTCGACGCTCTTGAGGAAGTCGGAGAGTTCTTTGTCGGTCGCCAACGACGAGGAGGTGCCTGGGGCACCCGTCTGCAGGGCAAGAATCATTATGGCATCGCCCCCCGCGGCGCCGGGGCCGCCGGCCGTCGGTGCCATAATGCTGCTTCGCACAACGCAGTTTCAGGGTCTTGAACCGGCCGCCCGACCCGGGGCCGGATTTGCAGACCGCGCAGGCTCCGATTCCGCCTCACGAGGGCGCGAGGAGGGGCACCGATGGTTTTTCGTCAGAGAAAGTCACTGAGGTTCGAAATGGACTTGTCTGCCGCGGAAGTCGAGCGCGCCGCAATGGCCGCACCGCTCGCCACGCCTCCCACCGACCCGAACGGGTCCGAAATCCTCGTCAAGTGCCTGCAGGCCGAAGGGGTCAAGTACCTCTGGGGCTACCCGGGCGGCGCCGTCCTGTACATCTACGACGCGCTGTACAAGCAGGAGACGATTCAGCACGTCCTGGTCCGCCACGAGCAGGCCGCGGTGCACGCCGCCGACGGCTATGCGCGGGCCACCGGCGAGGTCGGCGTCGCCCTCGTGACCTCGGGTCCGGGCGTGACGAATGCCGTCACCGGCATCGCCACCGCCTACATGGACTCGATCCCGATGGTGATCATCACCGGGCAGGTGCCGACACCGGCGATCGGCCTGGACGCCTTCCAGGAGTGCGACACCGTCGGCATCACGCGGCCGGTGGTCAAGCACAACTTCCTGGTCAAGGACGTGCGCGATCTCGCGCTGACGATCAAGAAGGCCTTCCACATCGCGCGCACCGGACGCCCCGGCCCGGTGGTCGTCGACATCCCGAAGGACGTGTCGCTGAGCCGGGCCGCCTTCGCCTACCCCGAGCGGATCGAGATGCGCTCGTACAACCCGGTCCGGCGCGGCCACGGCGGGCAGATCCGCAAGGCGGTGCAGTTGCTGTTGCAGGCCCAGCGGCCCTACATCTACACCGGCGGCGGCGTGATCCTGGGCAACGCGTCGGCCGAGTTGCGCGAGCTGTCCGACCTGCTCGGCTTCCCGACCACCAACACGCTGATGGGGCTGGGCGCGATTCCGGCCAGCGACCCGCGCTTCCTGGGCATGCTCGGCATGCACGGCACCTACGAGGCGAACATGACGATGCAGCACTGCGACGTGCTGCTGGCCGTCTGCGCCCGTTTCGACGACCGCGTGATCGGCAACCCGAAGCATTTCGCGTCGGTGGCCCGGAAGATCATCCACGTCGACATCGACCCGTCGAGCATCAGCAAGCGGGTGCGCGTCGACATCCCCATCGTCGGCGACGTCAAGGACGTGCTGCAGGAGCTGATCACGCAGCTCCGAGACGGACAGCAGCGCCCGGACCCGACCGCGCTGTCGGCGTGGTGGAGTCAGATCAACCAGTGGCGCAAGCGCGACTGCCTGGCCTTCAAGGGCAGCGACACGGTGATCAAGCCGCAGATGGTGGTCGACAAGCTGTGGCAGCTGACCCGCGAGCGCGACACCTACGTGACCTCCGACGTCGGCCAGCACCAGATGTGGGCGGCACAGTACTACCGCTTCGAGGAGCCGCGGCGCTGGATCAATTCCGGCGGCCTGGGCACGATGGGCGTCGGCCTGCCCTACGCGATGGGCATCAAGCTGGCCAAGCCCGAGTCGGACGTCTTCTGCATCACCGGCGAAGGCTCGATCCAGATGTGCATCCAGGAGCTGTCGACCTGCTCGCAGTACAAGACGCCGGTGAAGATCGTCTCGCTGAACAACCGCTACCTGGGCATGGTGCGGCAGTGGCAGGAACTCGACTACGAAGGCCGCTACTCGCACAGCTACATGGACGCGCTGCCCGATTTCGTCAAGCTGGCCGAGGCCTACGGTCACGTCGGCCTGCTGGTGGAGAAGCCCTCCGACGTCGAGCCGGCACTGAAGGAGGCGATCCGGCTGAAGGATCGCACCGTCTTCCTCGACGTGCGCACCGACCCGACCGAGAACGTCTGGCCGATGGTGCAGGCGGGCAAGGGCATCTCCGAGATGCTGCTGGGCTCCGAGGACCTGTGACGGCCTGAAGGCCCGGCGAGGGTTCCGCGTCACCGCGCGGGACTCGGCGACCGGACCGGACGGCCGAAGCGACCTCGGACATCGAGACCGAAACAACCCGATCCTGCGTGGCCAAGTTCCGGCGGCTCATCCGCCGCCGGCGCGAAGAGCGCGCAGCCAGGACCGAACCATGAAACACATCATCGCCGTGCTGATCGAGAACGAGCCGGGGGCGCTGTCCCGCGTCGTCGCGCTGTTCTCCGCCCGCGGCTACAACATCGAGAGCCTGACCGTCGCGCCGACCGAGGATCCGTCGCTGTCGCGCATGACGATCGTCACCACCGGCTCCGACGAAGTCATCGAGCAGATCACCAAGCACCTGAACCGGCTGATCGAGGTCGTCAAGGTGGTCGACCTGACCGAGGGCCACTTCACCGAACGCGAGCTGATGCTGATCAAGCTGCGCGCGGTCGGCAAGGAGCGCGAGGAGATCAAGCGCATGGCCGACATCTTCCGGGGCCGCATCATCGACGTCACCGACAAGAGCTACACGATCGAGCTGACCGGCGACACCGCCAAGCTCGACGCGTTCATCGCCGCCGTCGACCGCGCCGCGATCCTGGAGACGGTGCGCACCGGCACCAGCGGCATCGGCCGCGGCGAAAGGATATTGAGAGTTTGAGCGGGCCCCTCCGGGGCCCTTGAGGGTTGATTTTTCTTTGGAGCGACACATGAAGGTTTACTACGACAAGGACGCCGATCTGAGCCTGATCAAGGGCAAGAACGTCACCATCATCGGCTACGGTTCGCAGGGCCATGCGCACGCGCAGAACCTGAACGACAGCGGCGTCAAGGTCACCGTCGGCCTGCGCAAGGGCGGCGCATCCTGGGCCAAGGTCGAGAAGGCGGGCCTGAAGGTCGCCGAGGTCGCCGAGGCGGTCAAGTCCGCCGACGTCGTGATGATCCTGCTGCCGGACGAGCAGATCGCCACCGTCTACAACGCGGAAGTCGCGCCGAACATCAAGCCCGGCGCGTCGCTGGCCTTCGCCCACGGCTTCAACGTGCACTACGGTCAGGTCGTGCCGCGCGAGGATCTCGACGTCTGGATGGTCGCGCCCAAGGCCCCGGGACACACGGTCCGCAACACCTACACGCAAGGAGGCGGCGTGCCGCACCTGATCGCGGTGCACGCCGACAAGAGCGGCAAGGCGCGCGACCTGGCGCTGTCCTACGCGGCGGCCAACGGCGGCGGCAAGGCCGGCATCATCGAGACCAACTTCCGCGAGGAGACCGAGACCGACCTGTTCGGCGAGCAGGCGGTGCTGTGCGGCGGCACGGTCGAACTGATCAAGGCCGGCTACGAGACCCTGGTGGAGGCCGGCTACGCGCCGGAGATGGCCTACTTCGAGTGCCTGCACGAGCTCAAGCTGATCGTCGACCTGATCTACGAGGGCGGCATCGCGAACATGAACTACTCGATCTCGAACAACGCCGAGTACGGCGAGTACGTGACCGGCCCGAGGATCGTCAACGAGCAGACCAAGCAGGCGATGCGCGAGGCGCTGCGCGACATCCAGACCGGCGAGTACGCCAAGAGCTTCATCCTCGAGAACCGGGCCGGCGCGCCGACCCTGATGAGCCGCCGCCGCCTGACCGCCGAGCACTCGATCGAGGTCGTCGGCGAGAAGCTGCGCGCGATGATGCCCTGGATCAAGGCCAACAAGCTGGTCGACCGCAGCCGCAACTGACAGGCTATCCTCGCGGCCCATGAGCGAAGAGCAATCCGACGGCTTCGTCGACTCGGGCGGCGAAGGCGAGGCGTCGCCCCGCCCCCGCCGCAAGGGCATCTACATCCTGCCCAATCTGTTCACGCTGGCGGGGCTGTTCGGTGGCTTCTACGCCGTCGTGATGGCGATGAACGGTCGCTTCGAGCTGGCGGCGATCGGGGTCTTCGCGGCGATGGTGCTGGACAGCCTGGACGGCCGCATCGCCCGGATGACCAAGACGCAGAGCGCGTTCGGCGAACAGATGGACAGCCTGGCCGACATGGTCAGCTTCGGTGCCGCGCCGGCGCTGATCATGTACGAGTGGGCGCTCAAGGGCCTGGGCAAGCTGGGCTGGATCGCGGCCTTCGTCTACTGCGCCGCGGCGGCGCTGCGGCTGGCGCGCTTCAACACCAACATCGGCGTCGTCGACAAGCGCTTCTTCCAGGGCCTGCCCAGCCCGGCGGCGGCGGCCATCGTGGTCGGCTTCATCTGGCTGATGGACGACGCCGGCTACCAGAGCGTGGCGCGCATCGAGTGGCTGCGCTGGACCGCCTTCGGCATGACGCTGTTCGCCGGGCTGACGATGGTGACCAACGTGCCCTTCTACAGCTTCAAGGAGATCGACCGTCGCAAGTCGGTGCCCTTCGTCGTGATCGTCGCGATTGCGCTGGCCATCGCCGTCGTCAACATCCACCCGCCGATCGTGCTGTTCGGCGTGTTCTGCCTGTACGGCCTGTCGGGCTACGCGATGTACCTGTACCGGCGCGCGAAGGGGCGGCCGGTGAGCGTGATCGCGACCTCCACCGACGAACCCGACGAGGCCGGCCTTCACCGATGACACCGGGCCCGTGCTACATTTCGCTCCGATGATCCGCGTCGCCCGACTGCCGCTGCTGCTTCTAGAGGTGCTAGCCCTGCGCTCGGCGCGCTGATCGTCCACGTCTGCACAACCCCTTTCGGATCGACGGCCCGCCAGCGCAACGCAGCGGGCCGTTTTCATTGGTGTTCGACAGATCCGGCTGCGTCCAACCCCTCCAGGAGAGCCCCATGGCTGACAAGCTCATCATCTTCGACACCACCTTGCGCGACGGCGAGCAATCCCCCGGCGCATCGATGACCAAGGACGAGAAGCTGCGCATCGCGCGCCAGCTCGAGCGGCTGCGCGTCGACGTCATCGAGGCCGGTTTCGCGGCGTCCAGCAACGGCGACTTCGAGGCCGTCAAGGCGATCGCCGACCACGTCAGGGAGTCGACCGTGTGCTCGCTGGCGCGCGCCAACGACCGCGACATCTCGCGCGCGGCCGAGGCACTGAAGGGCGCGGCGCGCTCGCGCATCCACACCTTCATCGCCACCAGCGAGCTGCACATGGCCAAGAAGCTGCGCATGACGCGCGAGCAGGTGCTGGAGCAGACCATCCAGTCGGTGCGCTTCGCACGCAACCTGACCGACGACATCGAGTTCTCGCCGGAGGACGGCTACCGCTCCGATCCCGAGTTCCTCTATCGCGTGCTCGAAGCGGCGATCCGCGAGGGCGCGCGCACGATCAACATCCCGGACACGGTCGGCTATGCGGTGCCCGAGCTGTTCGGCCACTTCATCCGCGACCTGCGCGAGAAGATCCCGAACGCCGACCAGGCGGTCTGGTCGGTGCACTGCCACAACGACCTCGGCATGGCGGTGGCCAATTCGCTGGCCGGCGTGACGATCGGCGGCGCGCGCCAGGTCGAGTGCACGATCAACGGCCTGGGCGAGCGCGCCGGCAACTGCTCGCTGGAGGAAGTCGTGATGGCGGTGCGCACGCGGCGCGACTACTTCGGCCTGGAGCTCGGCATCGACGCCACGCAGATCGTGCCGGCGTCGCGCATGGTCAGCCAGACCACCGGCTTCGTCGTGCAGCCGAACAAGGCCGTCGTCGGCGCCAATGCGTTCGCGCACGCCAGCGGCATCCACCAGGACGGCGTGCTGAAGGCGCGCGACACCTACGAGATCATGCGCGCCGAGGACGTCGGCTGGTCGGCCAACAAGATCGTGCTGGGCAAGCTTTCGGGCCGCAACGCGTTCAAGCAGCGGCTGCAGGAGCTCGGCATCGAGATGGAATCCGAGGGCGAGATCAACGCCGCCTTCGCGCGCTTCAAGGACCTGGCCGACCGCAAGAGCGACATCTTCGACGAGGACATCATCGCGCTGGTCAGCGACGAGAGCGTGACCGCCGAGCAGGAGCACTACAGGCTGCTGTCGCTGGCCCAGCGCTCGGAGACCGGCGAACGGCCGCACGCCCGCGTCGCCTTCGCCGCCGGCGATGTCGAGCACCACGCCGAGAGCGACGGCAACGGCCCGGTCGACGCCAGTCTGAAGGCGATCGAGTCCAAGGTCCGAAGTGGCGCCGAACTGATGCTGTATTCGGTCAATGCGATCACCACCGGCTCGACAGAATCGCAGGGCGAGGTGACGGTCCGGCTGCAGCATGGCGGCCGGGTCGTGAATGGTGTCGGAGCGGACCCGGACATCGTGGTGGCGTCGGCCAAGGCCTACCTGTCGGCGCTGAACAAGCTGCACAGCAAGGCCGAACGCGTGGCTGCCCAGGGCTAGTCGAACCGGGCCCGACCGTTACCAAAGCCTCGACTTGAAGAACACGCCGCAAGTTTTTGATCTTGCGCGGGTTTTTCTGGTGCCCTACACTGCGGCGCGAGGTGCGGATGAAACCAGTGGTGATGAGTCGGGTGAAGCGGACGATGGCCCTGTGGCTGCTGGCCCTGGGTCTGGGCGTCGGGCTGATGGGCGCGCCGGCGGCGGAAGCGGCGGCGAAGAAGTCCAGCCGCGCCACCCCGCAGAAGACCTGGAAGAAGCCGGTCGGGCGCACCGCGAACAAGGTGCGCCCAGAGCGCCGGGCCGCGCCGCCGCCGTCCGCGGGTCAGTCGGCCGGTCTGCACCGCACCGACGACCCGCTGAACCTGCGCTCCAGCGTCGCGCTGGTCGTCGAGCAGGACACCGGCGAGGTGCTGTTCAGCAAGAACCCCGACGCCGTGCTCCCGATCGCGTCGATCACCAAGCTGATGACCGCGATGGTCGTCACCGAGGCCGGCCTGTCGATGGACGAGGAGCTCACCATCACGCAGGACGACGTCGACACCGAGAAGGGCAGCCGGTCGAGGCTGTCGGTCGGCACCCGGCTGACGCGCGGCGAGATGATGCACCTGGCGCTGATGTCGTCGGAGAACCGCGCTGCCAATGCGCTCGGGCGCCACTACCCCGGCGGCCTGCCCGCCTTCGTCGCGGCGATGAATCGCAAGGCGGCCGAACTCGGCATGGCCGGCACCCACTACGTCGAGCCGACCGGACTGTCGAGCCGCAACCAGTCCAGCGCGCAGGACCTGGCGATCCTCGTCAAGGCCGCGTCCGAGGTGCCGCTGATCGCCGAGCTGTCCGTCTCGCGCGAGGCGGCGGTCGCGGTCGGCCGTCGGCAGCTGCAGTTCCGCAACACGAATGCGCTGGTGCGGGACGCGAACTGGGACATCGGCCTGCAGAAAACGGGTTACATCTCCGAGGCCGGCCGTTGCCTCGTGATGCAGGCCAACCTGGCCGGTCGCAAGCTGATCATGGTTCTGCTCGACTCCGCCGGGAAGTACTCGCGGATCGGCGACGCCGAGCGGCTGCGCAGCTGGCTCGCCAGCGATTCGCTGGCGTCGGCGACCGCGCTTCAGCCCCGGTAGCCGAGCGCGGCGGAGATCTCCGCCGCCGTCGCCTTGACCCGGTCGATCCAGGCCTCGTCGAGGCGGTCCGCGGGCGACGACAGCGACAGCCCGGCCACCAGCTGGCTCTGGTCGTCGAAGATGCCGGCGGCCATGCAGCGCACTCCGAGTTCGAGTTCCTCGTCGTCGCGCGCCACGCCGGTGGCGCGCACGCTGGCGAGTTCGCGCTCCAGTCGGCCGAGGTCGGTGATGCTGTTGCGCGTGTGGCCGGCCAGGCCGGTCCGGGTCGCGTAGGCGCGCACGCGCTGCGGGTCGTCGTGCGCCAGGAAGAGCTTGCCGACCGAGGTCAGGTGCAACGGCGCACGGCCGCCGATCGCCCGCACCACCTGCATGCCCGAGCGTTCGCTGTAGCTGCGCTCGACGTAGACGATCTCGTCGCCCTGGCGCACCGACAGATTCACCGGCTGGTGCGTCAGCTTGTGCAGCTCGCGCATCGGGCCGAGCGCCGAGTCGCGCACGTCCAGGCGCGCCTTGACCAGGTTGCCGAGTTCCAGCAGGCGCATCCCGAGCCGGTAGCTGCCGGGGTGCGGGCGGTCGACGAAGCGCCCGATCGTCAGGTCGTTGAGGATCCGATGGGCGGTCGACGGATGCAGGCCGGTCTGCTCGCTGATCTGCTTGAGCGTCACCGGGTCCTGGTGCGCGGCCAGCATGTCCAGCAGGCTGAACGTGCGTTCGAGCACCTGGATGATCGGGGTCTGCGGGTCGTTGCCTTTCATCCGGTCATTGTCGCGCCGATGATCCCTTCCTGCATAGCGAAAGTTTCGCCTGCATGGCGACACGACGACCCCGGTCAGTCGTCGCCGATCGACGCCGCGGCCTGCTGCCCCGACCTCACCGCGCCTTCCAGCGTCGCCGGGTAGGGGCCCTGGACATAGTCGCCGGCGGCCCACAGGCCGTCGGTGATGCCGCCCGGCGGGCGGTCGAGCCCCGGCGTGCAGCGGAAGGTCGCGCGCTTCTCGGCGAGCGCGCGCAGCACGGTGGGTGGCGTCGACCAGGTCGCGGGCGGGAAGGCCTGCCGCAGTTGGCGAAGCGTGGCGTCGGCGGTGGCGGCCAGACCGCGCTCGACCCAGCCGGCGGCCCCGCTGACCGCGCAGGCCAGGCGCCCGGGCGCGCCGCCGAGGGCGCCGAGGTCGAAGACGAACTGCGCCGGTGCGTCGACACCCGAGTCCAGCGCGACCATCGGCAACGGCAGCCGCGCACCGGGCGCGTCGACGTAGACCGTGACGATCGGCTCGTAGTGAAGCGCCGCGGCGCGCCGCGACCAGCCCGGCGCATGCGCCTGCGTGAGGCGGCCGGCCTCGGCGGCGCCGCAGGCCAGCACGACATGCCGGAAGCGCTCCTCGCCGATGCGCCAAGCGCCCCGGTCGCGCGACAGCGCACTCACGCGCGCGCCAAGGTGCAGTACCGCGCCCCCCTGCGCCAGCGCCGCCCAGGCCGGATCAGGCAGCAGCGCGCTCAGTGACTGGCGCGGCAGCAGCAGGTCGGCGCCGCCGCGGCCGCCGAACAGCGCGTCGCGCAGCACGCGCAGGAAGACCTCGGCGCTGGCCGCTTCGGCGGGCGTGTTCAGCGCCGCCACGCACAGCGGTTCGATCAGGTCGGCGCGGATCGACGCGGGGAGCCGCCGGCACAGCCGCGCCACCGTCCACGACGGGTCGCAGCGAAAGCGCCGCAGCATCCAGCCGCCGGCGGCCGCCAGCAGCCCCAGCCGGTCGCGCAGCGGCCAGCCCGAGGCGCCGGCGACGCCGCGGACGAACGCGGGGATCGCGGCGCCGGCGGGCAGACTCAGGCCGCGTCCGTCCGGATAGCGCAGCACGAGCGGCTGCCGGTGCAATACCGCCCCCTCGTCGACGCCGAGGCGCCGCATCAGGCCGAGCGTCGCACCGTAGGCGCCGATCAGGATGTGCTGGCCGTTGTCGAGCACCATGCCCGCCAGGTCGACCCGCCGCGCGCGCCCGCCAGCCTGGCCGGCCAGCTCGAACACGGTCACCGGGTGGCCGCGATCGCACAGCGCGACGGCGGCCGCCAGGCCGGCCCAGCCGGCGCCGACCACGGCGACCCGCGACCCGCTCATGGCTGCCGTTTCAGCGGCCCCGCCACTGGGTGCGGGTGGCGATCCACAGCTTTCGCAGCGGCGTGAGCGAGGTGCGCTGATGCAGCACCTGGAAGCCCTGCGACTCGATCTCGCGCAGCAGCGTGCGGTAGATGTTGGCCATCATCAGTCCGGGCCGCTGCGCCGCGCGGTCGGCGTCGGGCAGCAGCGCCAGCGCCTCGTCGTAGCAGCGGTGCGCGCGCTCGGCCTGGAATGCCATCAGCGCCTGGAATCGATCGCTGTAGCCCCAGGGCGACTCACGCTTCAGGAGCTCGTGGGCCTTGACGTCGAAGCGCTGCAACTCGTCCACCGGCACGTAGATCCGGCCGCGGCGGGCGTCGTCGCCGACGTCGCGGATGATGTTCGTGAGCTGCATGGCCAGGCCGAGGCGGTGCGCGTACTCGATCGTGCCCCCCTCGGTCCGGCCGAAGATGTTCGCCGCGACCTCGCCGACGATGCCGGCGACGAGGTGGCAGTAGTGGCGCAGCGAGGCGAAGTCGAGGAAGCGCGTCTGCTCGAGGTCGATCTGGCAGCCGTCGATCACCGCCGCCAGGTGATCCGGGCGGATGTCGTACGGCGCGCAGCACGGCATCAACGCCTGCATCACCGGGTGCGTCGGGCGGCCGTCGAAGGCCTCGTGGACTTCGCGCCGCCACCACTGCAGCTTCGCCGCCGCGACGCCGGGCTCTCGCATCTCGTCGACGACGTCGTCGACCTCGCGGCAGAACGCGTAGAAGGCGGTGATCGCGGCGCGCCGCGGCGGCGGCAGGAAGCGAAACGCGTAGTAGAACGACGACCCGCTGGCTGCCGCCTTGTCCTGGACGTACTGCTGCGGCGTCATGCGCGCGCGTTCTGCATTGTCAGCGCGCGCCACAGGAGCACGGGCGCGTCCAGGCGACCGAGGGTGGGGCGGCGGGACAGCGTCGCGTGATCCATGCGCTCGATTTTCTCAAGAATCCGCAGGCCGCCCTGGATCACCAGCCGCAACTCCCAGCCGGCGCGACCGGGCAGCCGGTGCGCAAGCGGCGCGCCGCTTCGCATCAGCGTGCCGGCCCAGGCGCACAGGTCGGCGACCATCGCCTTCGTCGCCGGCGCGTCGGATCCTGCCGCGAGTGCGCGGCGGTCGACCCCGTGGCGCTCGGCGTCGACCCGGGGGATGTAACAACGGCCGCGCGGCAGGTCGACGCCGAGGTCCTGCCAGAAGTTGATCAGTTGCAGCGCGCTGCAGATCGCGTCCGACTGGCGCAGCGCGTCGGGGTCGTCGACGCCGTACAGGTGCAGCAGCAGGCGGCCGATCGGGTCGGCCGAGCGGCGGCAGTAGTCGAGGAGCTGCGCGCGGTCGGCGTAGTCGGGGGAGCGCACGTCCTGCTCGAAGGCGTCGAGCAGGGCCTCGAGCAGCGACAGCGGCAGCGAGAAGCGCCGGATCGCCGCGGCCAGTGGCCCGAACACCTGCGGCCAGCGCCCGGGCGTCGCGCCGGAGGTCGCGGCGCGGCGCCGTTCGGCGCGCATCGCCGCCAGGTCGGCGAGCCGCTCGGCCGGCGCGGCCGGGCCTTCGTCGGCGATGTCGTCGGCGGTGCGGGCGAAGTGGTAGATCGCGACCACCGCGGGCCGGATCGCCG
This sequence comes from uncultured Rubrivivax sp., assembly GCA_937975735.1. Classification (GTDB taxonomy): domain Bacteria; phylum Pseudomonadota; class Gammaproteobacteria; order Burkholderiales; family Burkholderiaceae_C; genus Rubrivivax. Next base: position 1,474 of record CALJUI010000209.1, on the reverse strand, counting down.
GCGGGCACAGCACGGAGGCGACCGGGAAGTTCTCGTAGTGCGCGACGCTCACCGGCGCGATTGTCCACGGGCGGGGTCGATTGACAGCCGCGGACCGGGTCACTAGGATACTGACCGGTCAGTCAGTAACAAGGTCGTTCGAATGTCTCGTCGTCTCATGTCGTCGCGCTGGTGGTGGTCGTTCGTCGCGGTCCTGGTGCTGGCCGGCTGCGAGCGGCCGGCGCCGGCGCCGGAGGCGGTGCGGGCGGTGCGCACGATCGTCGTCGATACCGGAACCGCGCAGGGCAGCCAGGCTTTCGCGGCCGAGGTGCGCGCGCGCACCGAGACGCGGCTGGCCTTCCGCGTTGGCGGGAAACTACTGCAGCGCCGGGTCGAACTGGGCCAGGCGGTGCGCGCCGGCGCATTGCTGGCCGAGCTCGACCCGCAGGATCTGCGGCTGGGGCAGGCCGCCGCCGAGTCGGCGGTGCAGGCGGCGTCCGTCGCCGCGGCGCAGGCGCAGGCCGACCACCAGCGCTTCAAGGAATTGCACGCGCAGGGCTTCATCAGCGCGGCCGAACTGCAGCGGCGCGACAGCGCGCTGCGCTCGGCGCAGGCGCAGCTCGACCAGGCGCGCGCGCAGAGCGCGGTGCAGGGCAACCAGGCTGGCTACAGCCGCCTGCTGGCGCCGACCGCCGGCGTGGTCACGGCGGTCGAGGCCGAGCCGGGCATGGTGCTGGCGGCCGGCCAGCCGGTGCTGCGGCTGGCCCACGACGGTCCGCGCGACGTCGTCTTCCATGTGCCAGAGGACCTGGTCGGCGGCGTCCGCGCGCTGATCGGCCGCGACGGCGCGCTGGCGGTGCAGCGCTGGGGCAGCGACACGCCGATGCCGGCGCGCGTGCGCGAGGTGGCGGCGGCGGCCGACCCGGTCACGCGCACCTTTCTCGTCAAGGCCGACCTCGGCGATGCGCGCGTGGACCTCGGCCAGACCGCGACCGTGACGCTGGCGCAGCCGCCGCGCGCGGGCGTCGTGCGGCTGCCGCTGGCTGCGTTGTGGCAGCAGCAGGGCCGCTCCGCGGTCTGGCTGCTCGACACCAAGGCGATGACCGTCCGCGCGCAGGCGGTCGAGGTGGTCGGCGCCGACGGCGAGCAGGCGCTGATCGGTGCCGGCCTGAGCCCGGGCATGGAGGTCGTGACCGCCGGCGCCCATGTGCTGACCGAGGGCCAGCCGGTGGTCCGCTTCAAGCCGCCGACGGCGGCCGACGTGGCCAGCAACGCCGCTCCGCGCTGAGGTCGCCGCGATGTCGACGTCTTCTTCGTCGGCCGGCGAGCGCCATGCGCGCTGGAACGTCTCGCGCTGGGCCATCGAACATCCGGCACTGACGCGCTACCTGATGATCGTGCTGCTGGTGCTCGGCAGCGCCGCCTACTTCCAGCTCGGCCAGGACGAGGACCCGCCGTTCACCTTCCGCGCGATGGTCGTGCAGGCCTTCTGGCC